>CAZKAS010000004.1:0-65160 GCA_964550875.1 uncultured Muribaculaceae bacterium
CTTCTACAGTAACTTTCTTTTCAGTTTCAAATACAACGTCAACCAATGAAACGTCCGGAGTAGGAACTCTCATAGCGAAACCGTCCAATTTTCCTTTTAATTCAGGAATAACCAATGCTACAGCCTTAGCAGCACCTGTTTTTGTAGGAACAATGTTCAAAGCACCTGCTCTTGCTCTTCTTGGGTCTTTGTGACCTGCATCAAGAATTCTTTGGTCACCTGTGTATGAGTGAACTGTTGTCATTAAACCTTTAACAATACCAAATTTTTCTTTGATAACTTTTGCTACAGGAGCCAAGCAGTTAGTTGTGCATGATGCCATTGAAATTACGTTGTGTTTTGTTGTATCGTATTTATCTTCGTTTACACCAAGAACGATAGTGATGTCTTCATTTGTTGCCGGAGCAGAAATGATAACTTTCTTAGCACCTGCATCGATGTGAGCGTGTGCTTTTGTTGCATCTGTGAAGAAACCTGTTGATTCGATTACGACTTCAACACCCAATTTTGCCCAAGGAAGTTGAGCCGGGTCTTTTTCTGCAAAGAATAAAATCTTGTGTCCGTTTACGATGATTCCGTCTTCTGCTGCTTCAACTTCACCGTCGAATTTACCCATTACTGAGTCATACTTGAAAATTCTTGCTGCATCTGCAGGTTTCAAACCGGGATCGTTGATTGCAACATAATCGAGTTCTGTGAAGATACCTTCTCTGATTGCTGCTCTTAATGTATTTCTGCCGATTCTGCCGAATCCGTTAATTGCTACTTTAACCATGTTTAATTCTCCTTTAAACTTACTTGGGTTTCGTGTAAGTTATACACTAAACAAACTTTATAATCAAGTGGTATCTTAAAAAAAAATATATAATATTTTTTACAGAAAAAAATTTTTTAAAGGTAGTTTTTTCTTAAAAATACGTTTATAATAAATAAAAAAGGAGAGTAAAATCGTGGGACTTCTTGATTTTTTTAAAAGCAATGCTCTGAACCAAGCAACGTCTAAAAAAGATGACAAAACTACTTTTGAAGCGACTCCGCAAAGAGGAAACTTAAAAAATCAGTTAGCTTTAAAACTTTTGCAGTGCGGTTTTACAAAACTTGAAATCAAAGAAGTTTTAGACGTAATCGCTTTAGCAGAAGCAGATATAAGAATTGCGGAAGACAGTCTGGCTCACGTTAACATTAACAATTCCGACCCTACTCGTTCGATGCATGCCGCACTTGAAAAAATTCGTCAATATAAAAAAGAAGCCGATATCAATATACGAAAAAAAATAGAAGAAATAATTGCACGAAAAAAACAAATGCAAAGACAAAAACCTCAAAAAAAATAATTAAAGTTTCCTTAAAAACTTCCGATAATATATTCGGTTGGCATGTTTTAAACATGCAAGGTTTAGAGTTATGGTTGATATTTCAAAAATAAACACGAACAATAAAATAAATCTGCCTAAAAAGTTAACTGCTAAAGAAGAAACAAAACCTTCAGAAAATGTTCAACAAGAAGGAAACAGCGTTTATCCTTCCTGCGATTTACTTCGCTCTGTAGTCGGCATTCAGTCAAATAAAACTCAACAAATAAATCACTCAAACGAACAAAAACAATCATCAATCAACTCAAAACAAATTAAACAAAATACTATTTCAAAAGAAAAAAAAGAAGAAATAAACAACTATTTACACTCATTACCTTTTGTAGGGAAAGTCATTTCAGCTTATGAACAAGATGAAGAAGGTGCAACAGCCGTAAAAGGACTTGTTTCCGCAATGGCTAATAACGATGTTGAAACCAGTAACGTTCAAATGTTGCTGGAACTTGTTGAAGAGAAAAAAGTCAAGCCCGATGCGCTCCTATATCTGTGCAATCAAGGTATTATGTCAGATGAATTTGAAAATGATTTAGATAAAATTTATGACGCTCATATAAACGGCATTGACATAAAAGAAGCCTTCGTTCCTACTTTAAAATCAACACAAGAAGGTATTAAAAACAGTAATATCGGCGATGTTTTCAGCGTGGAAAACGAAGAAAAAATTTACATCAAAACTTCTGACAAAGAAACAAAACAACTTGATTTAAGCAAAAATACATATTTAAAACTTTTTCCGCCTCTCGAACGCTTTGCACTTTATCAAGGTGAAGCAGGCAATTGCTACATGCTTTCAACTCTGGATGCAATAAATTCAAATCCTGAAACAAGAGAACGTCTTTTAAGTTGTTTTCACGAAGACGGAGAAAACCTCAATGTATCACTTCCAAACAGTGATTACACATTCACAATGAAAAAAAATAAAATGCCCTCTGAAATAAAAGATTTCAGAGAACAATATTCAATGGGTGCTGCAGGTTTTAAAATCCTTGAACACGTTTACGGACAAGACGTTCAACAAAGCCTGCTCAAAGAAGCCCATGAAATTTTAAAAGACCAATCTCAAAATGCAAAAGGTTTCTTCACTAAAAGAATGTTTAAAAAACAATTAAAAGAATTTGAACAAGAACTTGCAAAAAACCCTGATAATATCGCCATTGAAAGAACAATACAAGGTCAAAAAGTTTCTTGGAATGACTCTATCGGTGTCGAATGGCAAAAACTTGACGAAATAACCTCAAAATTCAAACGTGCCTCTGATTATTACAGAGGTAGAGGCGGTCACGAAGAATGGGTTATGGAAAAATTTGGGTTTGAACAAATTGACAAAATGTTTGACTTAAATACAAAAAACTCTCAAACCGCTCAAAATTTACTATTTTCACCTGAAAACGAAAATAAATATATATTTACCGCCTTTAGTACAGGGAATGGAAAAAATCTCGGTACAGAAGGTCTTTTGGACGAAAATTACGGAATTTATACAAAACATTCTTTTTCCGTTAAACCCAAAATTGATAAAAACGGAAATAAAGTCTTGCACGTTTCTAATCCTTGGAATTCTACTCAGAGCAGCGTAATGAGTTACGAAAAATTTGCTGAATTGTTTACAGGTTTAATTGTTGCAAAAAAATAATATTAAGAAATGAAAAAATCATTAAAGTTACTACTATTTATGCCGATAAATAAAGTGTCAAATAAACACATGAGAAAAATTAATGAACATTTCTTTTTTAACGGGTATAAATGCCTTAAATCAAATTAAAACACCACAAAAAACAATTATTAAACAACAAGGTTTGGCAAAAGATACTTTTGTGCGTTCTTCGGCACCTGTTAAAACAACTACAAAATTAGAAAAGAAATCTGATTTGGACATGACTGCGGTTCGTCAGGAATTGGCAGAAATGCAAACTTTCAACGGCAAGCCTAAATTCAAAGACGATAAACTTGAACAAATCACACAAATTGTTAGCGAAAATCCGGAAAAATGGAATGCCATAAAAGTTTTGGCTCAAGAACCAAAAATGATTAGTTCTCTAATCATTGATTTTGCAAGCAGAGATATTAAAACGCTAAACTCAGTCGCTGAACTATCACAACTAAAAACAGAGGACGGTGAAAAGAAATTTTCCTCTTTGGAAATAAGAAATCTTGCAAACCAACTTAACGGCGAAGAACTGTCTAAGGTCGGAAAACTTGCAAATACTCCTCTCGATAGTCACAATATCATTGATATTGCAAAAAATAAAAATTTAACTGATATGGATAAACTCGCAAAAACAGTTAACGAGTTTGCAAAAAGTTTGCAAAATATGAGAAGAATTTCATTCTTAAAAGATGATTTTGACGAAAACGCATACAATATTCGTGCCGATTTTGAAGATGTCGGTTCTAAAATTTTACTCGTTGACAAAAATATGAAACAAAATGCTCTGGAAATTGTTAACATAGAAAAATCAAAAGATGGTTATTTACAACAAGTTAAAAGTACCAAAGATTTTAGAAATAATACCGTTTCTAAAGTTATTTCAATGAAAAGTCCCAGTATTCCTCAACCAATTGTCACGGAAGAAACAAGAATTATAAAAGATGAAAACGGACAAACTCTCAGAAAAGAATTTTATACACTTTCGGATTTAGCAGGAACTCCAAATATAAAATATGTTTATCCTGATGGAAGCGAAAAAATTGTTAGTTCAGGAACTTTTGACGAAGAAACAGGTAAGTCTGTCGTAAAAAAAGACATGACTTCTCTTGACGGAACAAGAACGGAATATCTCTATGAAGATACTCCCGATGGAAATATGTCTTCTCATTACAAAATTACCGACAAAAACGGTAACGTTTTAATGGATAAAACAGCAACCTTGACGGTCGTCGATGAAAATACATTTATATCAACTGAAAATGACAAAAAATATGAAGTTAAGTTCTCTGAAAACAAAATTGATGTAACAAATTTGAACAGCGGTGAAGTGTCAACTCTCAACTTTGACGACAGATTAAACGGAAATAAAGAAAAACTTATGGCATCATTTAAACGCATGCCCGCCGAAGAAATTATTCGACTTGGTGACACCACAGAAACGCTAACAGGCATTGATAATATTTATCAATCAACCTACGCTGCTACTACCAGAACTATTAAATCAGGCGATAATCTGTTTACAATTCTGCACGAAGCAGGTCACGCAAAAGATTACGAAAACGTTGATGTTAAACAAAAAGAAACTCTTGTCAATTCTATCTTTTCAAATCCAAAAGTAAATGAAACTTTTGAAGCGGAAAAAGCTGCTTTTGACAAAGCTTTCCCCCTTGCGCAACGTGACCATATCAGCTACTTCATTAAAACTTCCGAGTATAAGGACGGTTTACAAGAAGTTATCGCAGAAACAAATGCTCTTCTTAACACAAAAAATACGGAAGATTTATTCTCTATTCGATCCCAATATTTGCAACAATATTTCCCGAAAACAATTGTATTATTAGCTCAATTAATGGACTAATTTTAATAATAAAAAATACTAAAAAAAGGGTGACAATGTTTTTTGTCACCCTCTAATCTTCTGTCAGTCTTACTATTTCAAGAACGGAGGAAGGTCAATATCTACTGACTTTGTACCGTTATTGTTTTGATTTCCGTAATTAATCGGGAAATCAGTCTTTGTTTCAGGTTGCGGTGTTTGTTGCTGAGGTGCTGCAGGAGCCTTCGGAGCAACATTTTGATTATTGTTCATCTTTCCGCTGAAAAAATCACTTACGTTTAATTTTTCTGTTTGTTTTGGAGTTTCCGGAGCAGGCTTCATATCAAAACCTGTTGCAATAACTGTAACTTGAATTTCACTGCTGTTCATTACATTTTCATTGATAACAGCACCAAACGTGAAGTTCGCATCATCTGCAATTTCTTTTTGAATAACTTGCGAAGCTGCATTAATTTCAAATAATGTCATGTCAGAACCACCGGTTACGTTAACAATAACACCCGTTGCACCCTTCAATGAGGATTCAATAAGAGGTGAATTGATTGCGGCATTCGCTGCTTGAACTGCTCTGCCTTCGCCTGACATTACACCGATACCCATTAACGCTGTACCGGAATTCTTCATTATCGCCTTAACATCTGCAAAATCTACGTTTACAACACCGGGGAGTGCAACGATATCTGAAATACCTTGAACACCTCTTGTTAAAACTGCATCAGCTATTGTAAATGCATCTAACAACGTCGCCTTGTTGCCTGCTACTTCGAGCAATCTTTCGTTCGGAACAACAATAATTGAATCAACTTCATCTTTAAGTTTGTTGTAACCTTCAACAGCATAATTCATCTTTCTCTTACCTTCAAAAGAGAACGGCTTCGTAACAACCGCTATTGTCAATGCTCCTGAATCTTTTGCTATTTGTGCAATTACTGGAGATGCTCCGGTACCTGTACCACCACCCATTCCGGCTGTGATAAATACCATATCGGCTCCTTCTACCGCTTGGGAAATTTGCTCTTGGCTTTCCTTTGCCGCTTGTTCCCCAATTGAAGGATTTCCTCCTGCTCCCAAGCCTTGTGTCAACGATTGTCCAAGCTGTATGCGATGACCTTCATCTACATTCGATCCGTCCAACACTTGCTTATCTGTGTTCATTACCCAAAATTCGACACCTTCCATGCCGTTTTCTATCATTCGGTTTACTGCGTTTCCGCCTCCGCCACCGACACCAATTACCTTAATCTTTGCAGGGGTGATGCCTTGTGAGAAATTATCATACATTTTGTAAGACCTCCAGAAATAAATCTTATATGTCTTATCCTCGCTTCTTTCAATTCAACTAACGCTTTCTGCGCTTATCGCCTTGATTTAACGGTACTTCGAGGATATTCTAACCATTCTTTTTACCGCTCTATAAAAACATAGTATAGAAAATACAAAAAATAGTAAAGAATTTTTTTTACTTTTTTTAAGACATGTTATCGTTTTGTAATAATATTTCCTTAAAAGCCCTTTAAAATATCTCTTTTTATTTGGGATTGAATATTATTTGCCTTTATTAATTCTGCGCAAATTTGTTGATATTTCTGTTCGTTGATTATGCTCTTTCCTTCAAAATGTTTCGCATACTCCTCTACATTTCCATTCAGTAAATTTAATGTGGAAATAGAATCTTTTATTTTCGATTCTTTGAATTTTAAATATAAAAAATTGATTATCGGAAGATTAAAAAATATTATCTTCACAAATCTCGTCAACATATTTCCTGAAAATGAATAAATATCCGACTTCTCCAATGTTTGACGCTTTAAATAATCTCCATCATAAAAACAAATTTTATGTTCCGATTCTACCTTCTTCTCAAATGGATTTGTTTGTGGGGTTTTCTTTAAAAATTCTTTTGCATCAATTTTCGATAACTCTTCTTCGGTAAGTTTGTTCTCTACCTTGTGAACAGGAATATACTGCCCCATTGGAATATGAGAAGTCTTTGCCTTATCAAAAATATTTTGCTTCGGCAAATTCGTTTTATTCTCTTTCTTTCCGTTTTCCGTCATACTTACCTTTCTCCCACTCATCAAGAATATAAGATTTTCAACAAAAAATACTCATGCAAATAAATGATTTTGCATGAGTAAGTCCTCTTCAATTCTCTGTTAAAAATCTACGGATTTGTTGCTACCTACATCTTGCAACAAGGTCTTTACTTCGCCTTCTGCTTTGAAATCTTTTGGATCCATCGTCATTTCTATTTTGTTAGCCTCTATAGAATATCCCTTATTCGTAATCTTTGAACGTCCCATAAATACAACCCTGTTAAGCTTATTCTCTTTATTCGGATATACTGTCGCTTTCGGACCGACTGCTACATAATCCTCATATTCTACCTTCGTATGTCCGCTTGCACTGATTGTGTTTGCAAGTTGATTTACCTGTTGATAATCTGACCATACCTTTATTTTCGCATCTTTTGTGTTTATATCGGAAAAAACTCTTCCCGTTGCTGTCGTCAATTTTTTATCTGCATAATGAACAAACTTGTTCGCCTTTACCTTGGAATCTCCTTGCTTCACTATCGCATTCCCTATTAATGTCAATTTTTGAACATCATTTTGCTTATTTAAATTAACTTCCGCATAATCAGCATAAGCCTGTACATCTTCGTAATTAATGATTACCGACCCTTTTGCCTTCATCGTATTCGTTTTGTTATCATATTCCTGTGTATCTGCCGTCACTATTACCGTCGGCTCTCCCTTCTCCAAAACAGTCGATTGCGTCCGCTCCTCTGCCTTGAATACTTTATTTAATAAAGATACTTCCAGTATTTTTGCCTTAACTTCGTGTTTCTTATCCGCTTTTACCTGATATGAATACGCATTTTCCAAAAACTTCACCCGTTCAGGCTTTCCTGTTTCCCCATTTAATAACAACTCCGCATTGGGACTGACAACATTTATGTCATCATATTTTACCTTGACGTTACCCTTAAATTCTATCTTCTTATTCTTTTCATTGTAATGTTGTACTTCGGAATCTACTGATAAATTACTTGCATTTCCAAATTCTGCAACTGAAAATACTATAATCAATGATGCTATTATTTTCTTCATTTCTCAATTCCCATTTTTCCACTGTCGTATATCTCGGTCTTCGTCCGTCCCAATACCTCTAACTTCTTAAAGTCAGGACTTAAGCTCGCTCTTTCGGCTACTACAACAACCTTCGTCGGTAATTCCAACCTTACCGAACCTTCCGCCGTTATTTCACTGTTCTTTCCCTTCCACTGCATTCTGTTTGCGGAAACATTTGAACCGTCTTTATACACTATTAACGTCTTTTCGTATAATATTATCTGCTTCGTCGCTTGATTGTATGTCCCCTTTGAAGATTCAAAACTTGCTACTACTTCATTATCTTTATAAAAATTTCCGACTATATTGTTCAATATAGCAACCTGCGTCGCATTATCATAATATCCGTCATCTGCAAATAATTCCCACGACTTTTTATCATCTTCCGTTTCCGTTACCAACAAATTCTGAATATTAACTTCCTGCTTTCCAAGAGTGTCGGAAACCAGTTTTTTCTTGAAGTTTTTTGTAATTATACTCGCTGAAATAAATGCCCATAAACATGCAACTGCTACCAATACTATTATTATTATATAAAACAGATTCTTTTTCTTCATCTCTTGCGCCTAATTGTATTTTATCATAAAAGCTTTTTTCGTTCCCTGCTTTTTACCTCTCTTTGATAAAAATTCCCTTCTCTTTCTGCTTCTCCTTCTTCGGAGATTTCTTATCCTCTGGCTGGGGGCGATTTATTACCAATAATACCTCGTCCGGCGCTGCCATCTTTAAATTATTCCTCGCTATCGATTCTAAATTCTTCGCTGAATTAAAACTTTGCATCTCATTTTTTAAATTATAATTCCTCGTCTTTGCGTATTTGTGCGCATTTTGCACTATCTTTAACTTTGCTATCGTATCTATGTTCCTTAATATATTGATTATCATTCCAAATCCTGTTTGCAATAAAAATATCAATAGCACCAACGTTAACGCTGAATATGCAACCGCCTTCTCCTTCTTCTTTACTCTGTTTTTGTTGTTCTGTTCCTGCATAATTATTCTTCTGCTTTTGTCATATTCTCTTCAAAAACCGTTACCCTGTTCCTGCCGTTGATTTTTGATTGATACAATGCTTTATCCGCTCCTTGATAAAATTCCTCCGGCGTTACCTCTTTATCAAAATAATTTATTCCAAGACTTGCCGTAACCTGCAAATAATCTATTCCCTTGACTTTTGCTTCTCTTATATCTATCTTGGCATTTTGTATATTCTGTCTTATTCTTTGTGCTACTATATATGTTTCTTCTATTTTTGTCATCGGCAATAATACAAAAAATTCTTCTCCTCCATATCTGCACGCTATGTCATATTCTCTTATCGTTTTTGATATGATTTCCGCTATTCCACGTATTACACAATCTCCTGCTGCATGACCGTACGTATCATTAACCAATTTAAAATGATCAATATCCAACATTAATCCGCATAAATCCGTATTCTTTCGGATACTTTGCGCTGTTTCCTGTTTTAAACGAATTTCAAATTGTCGCCTGTTATTCAATCCTGTCAATGCATCTAACGTTGCGTGTTTTAACACTTCTGAATATACATTCGCCCTCTGTATTGTTATTCCGGATTGCTTCGTCAATTCTACCAAATACTCTATTTCATTATCCGTGAGTTTGCCTATTGAACTGTAAGCAACCAATGCACCAAAATTTGCTTCTTCTCCTAATATCGGAAAAACTCCTATCCTTCTGTCTTTTGAAATTATTACTTGCTTTTCCGCCTCTTGCAACATTCTGAATATCTCTTCATTATTACAATTTGAAGGCCATATTAACTTGTACTGCTTGTTTTCATCTTTCAAAAATATGTATATCAAATGCGCTGAAATAAACCTATCTACCATTTCTCCTATCTGGGGTATTATGTATTCCAACTCGTATTGATTCTCTATAATTTTTGCTATATTCTTCATCGAATCATAAAAATTTAAACCCGTTGCCATATGCTCTTGAACAACATTGTTGTATATCGCTACCGAAATCTGCATAAAGACTATTCTCAGTATCTCAAAAAATTCTTTATTAATTTCTATTTCAGGTCGCAATTCTTGAAATTCTGCCTCTATTACTCCAAATGTACCTGTTGATGAAAATATCGGGAAAAATACCTCATTCGTTTCCGCATTTTTTATCGATTTTAATTCTTTTATCTCTTCTTCTTCAAGGTCGTATTTACATACTTTACCATTGAATACAAATATGTCCGTTCGGCTTTGAAATTCTGTAAATACTTTCCCTATCTTCTTCTGCTGCTCTTCATCATTGATATACACCCAATCTCGTACAAAATCTCTGAATGTTCCTGTATTATAATCCAGCGTCAAAAAATCAAGCTTTCTTATCCCATAATATTCTCTGAAAAGATTAGATAAGCTGTTCACTATCTCTTGTGAACTCTGCGCTTTCATATATATTTTTGCATTCTCTAACAAAAATTGTGTAGTTTCGGCTTTCATCTATAAACCCTCAAAATATTCTTTCTTCGGACAATGTTTTAATCTCTTCGTCAAAAGTTTATCCGAATCTTCCTTTAGTATAACTTTTCCGTCACGATATGCAAGTTCTGAACTATCCATTCCTGATTCATCTACTCTTTTATTTAAAAATTCTATTTCCCCTGCATTAACCAGTTTCTGCCTAACATCTCCAAGAACTTCATATATGTATCTCAATTGTGCCGCATCTGCCTCATTATCCGCTAACATGCCCGCCTTTTCCAACTCTGACATTGACTCCTTATAAAATTTGAGTGACCTTAAAAGTAATGCGTAATTATAATGCGCTTCAAAATTGTATGGTCTTAACTGTATCGCTTCACAATACTCAAGACCGGCTTCTTTTACATTTCCCAACAGTTGATTTGTTAACGCTGAATTGTAATGAGTATCATAATCTTTGGGCAAAAGTTTCTTTGCATCTTTATACGACTCTTTTGCCTTCTTCAAATACTGCCGCGCCGCAAGTGTATGCTCTCCCATAAATATTGACTTGCTTCTATACGCAACTCCCATATTATAATATGCTAATCCTCTATTCATCTTTACACTTTTTAAATTGTTATAAATGAACGGAATATAAAGCATAAACGGTTTTGAATCCACTACTTTACTGTACTGCTGTACCGCCTTATCATAATCCGCTAACTGCTCCGATAAAATAATTCCGTAATCCATTCTGCACGACATGTAATTCGGATCATAATGCAATGCCTCATCATAAGAATCCGCCGCTGCATAATAATTTTCAAATACTACATATAAATTACCCAGATTACACCTCGCTTTTGAATGTTCCGGATAATATTTCAACGCCTTTATGTAATAATCTACCGCCCTTTGATATTTCATTGCCTTATAAGCTTTATCTCCCTTATAGACATAATAATATCCCCATATTTTCTTGTATTGCTTCTCATACCAATTCGGAAACAAAAAAATCGAAACTGCCGTAATTATTACAATTACAAGCAGTACGACCTTTGTTGCTGTCTTTTTAAATACATTAAAAGCGCTCAATTACTCCGTCCTCAGTATACACTATGTATCTATGTTCGTTGCATATACAGCATGTGCTTCAATAAAATCTCTTCTGTGTTCAACTTTATCTCCCATAAGAATATCAAATAATTCATCACAAAGTTGAGCATCTTCAAGATTTACTTTTAACAATGTTCTCGTCGTCGGATCCATCGTCGTTTCCCAAAGTTGTTGCGGCATCATTTCCCCTAAACCTTTAAATCTTTGAAGAGTCATTCCTTTTTGCCCTCTTTCATTGATGATTTTTTGCAAATCTCCAAATGACTTAATGACAATTTCTTCCGTTTCCGTTTCTAAATAAAGTTCCTTTTCCTCTTCTATAAGAAAACTTCTGATTTCAGGATATGATTTTTTGATTTTTTGATACTCGTTAGACTTAATCAATGTCGGAGTAATACTTACTGATTCTCCTTCGCCCTTATCTAACTTTATTATCATTTTTCCGTCGCTCGTTTCTTTGAGCAATGTCTTATAATCCTTCGCTTCGGTAATTCCGTAATTTTCTGCGTGATCGATAAGATAATGTTGCAAATATGCATTTATCTCTTGCATTTTTTCAGTATCATTGAAATCTTCAACTTTTATATCAGAACGTATTAATCCCCTCACCATAACCGCAGGAATTTCCGCCATTACCGGACTGTGGAATGAATTGTAATATCCTGACATATCTCCTAATAACTTTACCAATTCCGCTTCGGAATAACTTCTCGTCTTTGAACGATTTGAAAGTGTCAAACCTTTAACACCACGTTCTCTCATCATCTTATCCAAAGCCCTGTCATCATAAAGATATTCAGATGTCTTTCCTATTGTAATCTTATACAACGGCGGCTGAGCAATATATACATATCCGTTTTCAATAAGCGGTTTTGCATATCTGAAAAAGAATGTTAAAAGTAAAGTTCTGATATGAGCCCCATCAACATCAGCATCTGTCATAAAAATAATTTTATGATATCTCAATTTCTCAATATCTACATCATTTTCGTTCCTGCTGATATTTACACCAATTGCTTGAATTAATGATTGAATTTCATTATTGCCGTATATTTTATCCAATCTCGCACGTTCTACATTTAAAATTTTACCTCTTAAAGGCAATATTGCCTGAAACATTCTGTTTCTGCCTTGTTTTGCCGAACC
Organism: uncultured Muribaculaceae bacterium; assembly: GCA_964550875.1. GTDB lineage: Bacteria > Cyanobacteriota > Vampirovibrionia > Gastranaerophilales > Gastranaerophilaceae > RUG841. The sequence continues at coordinate 12,684 of CAZKAS010000004.1, forward strand.
GCCTGCTGAATCACCCTCAACTATAAACAATTCACATTTTTCCGCTTCTCTGCTTGAACAATCAGCAAGTTTTCCGGGTAACGTAGAATTTTCAAGAACCGATTTCCTTCTTGTAAGTTCTCTTGCCTTTCTTGCCGCCTCTCTTGCCCTTTGCGCCTGCAATGTCTTTTCTATAATCGTTTTTCCGTATTTTGGATTAAATTCAAGCCATTCCATGAATTTTTCTCGAACTACATCGTTTACAATTGGCGTAACTTCCGCATTTCCCAATTTTTCCTTCGTCTGTCCTTCAAATTCAGGATTTCCTAATTTTACACTGACAATTGCCGTCAAACCTTCTCGAACATCATCTCCCGAAAGATTTTGCTCGTTATCCTTCAAAATATTGTTCTTCCTTGCATAATCGTTTAATACACGTGTCAACGCATTCCTAAACCCGGTTAAATGCGTTCCGCCAAAATGAGTATTAATGTTATTTGCAAAACTCAAAACTGATTCAGCATACGCATCTGTGTATTGAAGCGCTACTTCAACATTAATGCCGTCAACCGTTTTATCAATATATACAGGCTTTTCAAACATTACTTCTTTATTTTTGTTCAAAAATTCAACGTAACTGCCAATTCCGCCTTCATAATGAAATACTTGTTCTTCCGCATTTTCGGCTTTATCATCTTTGAAAATAATTTTTAAACCTTTATTAAGAAATGCCATTTCACGAAGTCTGTTCGCAATTACATCTCGGTCAAATTCCGTCGTTTCCGTAAAAATTTCAGGATCCGGCCAAAATGTTGATTTCGTACCTGTCTTATCAGTTTCTCTGATTTTTTCAACAGGTGAAACAGGTTCCCCTCTTAAATATTCTTGCCTGTGAACAAAACCTCCCCTCGAAACTTCTACGACCATCTTTTCTGAAAGAGCATTTACTACTGACGCACCTACACCGTGAAGTCCGCCTGATACCTTATATCCGCCATCTCCAAACTTTCCGCCTGCGTGCAATACCGTATGAACAATTTCTAATGCCGATTTCCCTGTTTCCGGCTTTACATCAACCGGAATTCCTCGTCCGTCATCTTCTACCGTTACACTCTCGTCTTTATTTATCGTAACTCTGATAACTTTACAATATCCTGCTAATGATTCATCAATTGAATTATCAACAATTTCATATATACAATGATGCAAGCCCCTTTGGCTTGTAGATCCAATATACATTCCGGGACGCATTCTTACGGCTTCTAAACCTTCTAAGACCCTGATATTACTTGCATCATAAGAGTTTTGTTCTGTCATTTTTATATCCCCAATGGTATCTATCCTATATTAATATTCTAATATAAAATTTTTAAAAAGGCTAAAAAATGACAGAACTTAACACTTCGTATACAGACACTCTACCTTCTTGTGCTCTATTTGCTTTCAGGTAAAGTCTCCTCTGTATCCATCATTATTCCGCTTTCACACTCCGCCGCATAATCATTTGCCGTACACATGATTTTCAATCTTATCGGAACATTTGTATACCTTTTGGGCGGCTTTTCAACCATTGTCGTCTTTCTCAATGCATAAGAAATTTTTGAATTTATTGCAGGAACGGTTGAACGCTGCTTAAATGCCCTCTTCGTAATTATACCGTCTTCATTTATCTCAAATCGCATTAAGCAGAATCCTGACTTCCTGATTCCAGAAGGATCAAATTCTGACATTACCATTTTCATTACATTTTCAAGATATTTTTCCTCTGTTTCAGAATTGTTTGCCTTTTGATTTACCAGTCGAGGAACATAAAATGCCATTAATGCCACTACCACTACCAAAAATAATATGGTGAACGGACTCGTCTTCTCCTCTGCATATGAAACTTCTCTCTGTTTTTGTTCAACAGATTGCGTTTCTTGACTTTTTATCCTTCCTGAATACGGTCTGGACTGCTGACTATAAACGTCTTCTTCCTCCGGAACTTCATAAAAAATATCATTTCCGCATTCACAAAAATTCGGTCGCTTATTATATGTCTTTCCACATTCGTTACAAGTATACTTCATTATCTGTCACCCGATGGCTTGTATATTTCTTTACCACTGGTAACATATTTTTCAAGAACTTTTCTTCCTGCTTCCGCCTCAATTTCTCCGTATACTTCAATGTTTCTGTTTGCAAATTCTTTTATCCAATTTGGTTTAAACCCTTCATCAAAACCGGTAATTCTTTCAACATCAGCTGAATTTACTCCGTAAAATACTTTCTGTATTCCTGACCACATAATTCCGCCACAACACATAATACAAGGTTCTGCCGTTACGTAAATAGACAAATTATATGGCGCTAAATCATATGTCTGCAACTTCTCACAAGCCTTCTTGATTGTGTTCATCTCTGCGTGCCATAAACAACAATTCTCTTTCGCTACAGTATTCGGCATCTTTGCTATAAGATTTCCTTTCTCATCATATATTGCAGCCAAAAAAGGCCCGTAACCCTGTTTGATTAATTCTGCATTTTCTGCCTGCAAGTCAAGAATAATCTTTCTCGCCTTATTTAACTCTTCTTCCGTTAACTTAGTTTTACCATATACATAATTTGCCGCTGTTTCTACCATATTAGACTCCATCAAAATTACACAACACTATAATATTACATTATAAACACCTTTTTTGCAAACATAAAAGTCAAGTCTTCTTCTGTTACACTCAAAACATTTTTTGTTTTTGTCTTTTCTCTAAATCTTAGATTTTTATCTTCATAACTAGTGTAAAATATACACCAATTTAAAACGCCCTAATTATACGCTTTTTAACACAAATAGCTACCAAAATATTTCCTAAAAAAAATGCCACTTACTAGTGGCATGCATCCTAATGGTTTCATTTTGTGTTTATGTATTTAGGAGTTTGTGTGTGTTCGGGATTGTAATGTTGGTTATGACTGTTATTTCGTATTTCTGTCTAATGTAAATTGGATTTTTCACTTAAATCCACATGAATAATATATGCTATTTTTTTAAAATTGTCAAGCATTTTAAGTGTAATTAATACAATTATTGTAAATGCCTAACTACGGCGGGACAAGAGAAGTTTACATTCCTTCACAATCTGCTCTTTCGTATTATTTTGAATTATAAAATCCCAAGGATTAATTTCTTCGTAATCTCGTTTTGAACACGCTATTTTATCGAAATCCGTAATTTTATTTTGTTTAACATAATCTTTCATTACTGATTTAAAAGCACCTATATTACCGCCTTGCTTATAAACATCAACAATATAATCAAATAATTCTCGGCCGCCTCGTGAGAGCAAAGACTGTACATAATCCCACTTTACCGGTGATATAGAAATTTTTACTCCTATCTTTCTCATTTCCTTTTGGAGAAAATCAAATTTCTTCTCTAGGCTTTTAGAATTTTCTTTTTCCATAAATTGAAATGGGGTATGAGATTTAGGAACAAAAGAAGAAAATCCGAAAGAAATATCAAAACCTTTGTTTTCTGTTTTTAATTCTTTGGCAAAATCGACCAATGCTTGAATATCTTGTTGAGTTTCTGTAGGAAGTCCTATCATTCCGTAAATTTTAACACCCTTAAAACCTGTTTCTCGAAGTTTTGCAACTGTTTTTTTAAACAATTCGTTTGTAATATTTTTATTAATAACTTTTCTAAGAGAGTCAGAACCTGCCTCTAAAGCTAAGGTTGCGTGTCTTTGTCCGCATTTTACCAATGTTCTTGCAACACTATCCGAAACCCCGTCAGCACGAAGTGAAGATACGGAAAGTTCCATATCTGGAAATTCTGCTGTTTTCTGATAAATGTAATCACACAAGGCGTCTATATCGGGGTGTGCTCCAACTGCTGCACCTAAAAAGGCAATTTTGTGAGTATATTTTAAAGCTTTATCTATTTTTGAGATTATTAAATCTTTATTACAAGCACGAAAAGGGCGATTTAAAAAGGATGTATTACAAAATCCGCATCGCTGAGGGCAACCTCTCGCTACTTCTACAATAAATGTATTTTTGAAAAAAGAATTTTCAGTTAAAATCGGCGTTGTTACGCAGGTTTCAATAAGTTTATCCGTTGATTTTTTTACGAAGTATGAGCTTCCGTAAATTGTTGTCATTCCTTTTTCTTTATCAAATTTTGTTAAAGAAGGAACATACACACCATCAATTTTTGATAAAATTTCAAGAATTTCCTTTCGGGATTTTCCTTTATTTAAGCGAATTGTATCAGTAATTTCTTTTGATTTATTTTCGGCATCACCAAGTTCAATATAATCAAAAATCTGAGCAAACGGCTCAGGATTTGAACTTACTACAGGGCCTCCTGCGTATATCAACGGACAATTTTCATCTCTATCCTTTGAATTGAAAGGAATATGAAATTTTTCCAATATTTTAAATATTCCAAGAAAATCCAACTCAAAAGAAAAAGAAAAACCTATTAAATCTACATTTCTCACATCAATTTGCGTAGTTGTTGTATCTGTAAAAATTCTTTCCGCATTTATATTTTCATCTTTATCCATCATTTCAAAAACAGTCAAAAAACCGAGTGCAGACATTCCAAGATTATAAACGGAAGGAAATGCAATCCAAACATTTAAATTATCTCTTGAAAAAGGTTTTCTTTCGTACAGAAATATCTCACTCATTATTGATTTTTCCTGAATTGATTGTTTTTACGTATAATTCATCAAACAACGTAATAATCGTTGCTGCAATAGCAGGAGCAACTATCACGCCCCATACCCCTAAAAATTTTGCACATACAAAAAATGAGAAAAGTACAATAATCGGGTGAAGTTGCATAAATTTGCCAAATACCACCGGCCTTACAAGTTGGTTAGAAACCCATTGAGCAATTAAATAAACTGCTATTGTCGGGAAAATCCATACCCAACCGTTAACTGCCGCAGAAGTACAACCCAACGCTAAAGCTATTGTCGGCCCTACTATCGGTATAATATCTAAAAGTCCTGCAATTATACCTAGTAAAAAAGAATATTTTATATTACAAAGCATTAACCCTAATACTGTAAAAAAGGCAACCGTGGACATTGATAAAACTTGAGCAAAAACATATCCGCCAACCTTTGTTTCAATTGCCGTAATAATTTCCGATGCACGCTTCCTCATTTTGGGTGGAAACCATTTTAATATATTTTTGTTAATCTCTTTCTTCTCCCAAACAAGGTAAAATACCACCATTGCTATTGACAAAATAACCGTCATTCCGTCTAAAATGCCCATTGTAATACTTACGGATTTGTCTATGATATTTGTCGCTACTGAACCTGAGTCTATATTCGCTGAATCAAATGAAATAAAATCACTTACCTTATAACCTGCAATGGAGAACGTACTTATCCAATCGGAAAAATTTCTTAACGTTTCGGGAATCATTGCAAACAATGTTTTAAATTCCTTTATTGCAACAAAAAATACCGGCAAAAATACCACAAGAATTATCGCCGTTGCAAGCATAATAACAAGCGTAGTTGCCAGTGCTCTAGGCATTTTTTGTTCCATTTTATCAACTATAGGATTTAGCGAACATGCTATTACAAAAGCTCCAAAAAATAATAAAGCAATATCTTTAATTTGTACTATTGCCCAAATTACAAACAATGCAAGCAATATAAATAAAACTGTTCTAAATGTATTATTATTTTTAAAAAACATTCTTTCTCTTTCCTATAAAAATTTTCTTTGTGTCATATTTTAAAGAATAAAAGACTTTTTACATTACCATTTAGGTGATTTTTCTTTCTATGTATTTTACCACGAAATTATACAACAAAAAAGCGGTCAGGAAAAACCCGCCCGCTTTTTAAATCAATTATCCAAAATTAGAAAGAAATTACAATCTCTTCATTCGGATTCAATGCTGCATTGTTAGATGCTTTCGGATAAACCAAGTAAACAACTTCATCTGCTACTTCGTTAACAATTCCAAATGTACCGCTAACTGCTGTTTTACCAACTTCGTAAATTCCTTTTCCTATAGCAAGAATACCGTTTCCACCGCTCTTAAGTCCTGAGCCGAGGTGTCCTGTCATTGGTTCTACCATTACATCTGAAACATCGTCACCAAATTCTTCTACTCTGTTTGCTGCAACGTTAACTGCTTGAGCGCCTGAACGACCTGCTACTCCGCATACTCTTGCTGCTGCTGAGAATGGAGCTCCAAAAATTCTTGCTACTACATTCGGGTTCTTTGTTTCTCCTACAACTTTAGCACCTGCTGTTTTTTCCGGCAATTCAACTACTTTTCCTGTTGCTTTATTTTTGATTGTTTCAAATTTTACTTTGATATAACCGGGGTGATTCAATCCCGGACGTTTAACTTCCATTACTCGACCGGTAACCGTTGAACCTACTGCAAATGTTTCTCCTGCAACAGTTACTTCTTTTGTTGTGTTTGCTGTGAATAATTCATCAACATTTGAGTGTTTTGCACTTACTCTGCTGTTCATTTTCATTGCTATTGTCGAATTTGCAAAATCCTTACATACTTGCGGTGCATTTGCATCTACCGATAATTTTCCTGATGCCAAATATGTCTTCAATGCGCTTACAAGATATGCTACTTGTTCTTTTGTAAGATATTCTTCTTCTATAACTTTCTTTTGATCCGGAACTTCTGCAAGCAAACCTGAACCAACTGTTTCTTTTGCTGCATTTACTGCCCACAACGGTATGTATTTGATTTCTTGGTTATTAAGAACAACACTTACTCCATCTGTGTCTACATCTACTATTTGGGCAATTGTAGCAAATACTTCCGCTTTTGTAACTCTTTGATCAGGTCTGAATTTGTTATCGGGATAACCAATCATCAATCCTGTATCTTGCGCTGTTTCTATCCAAGCTTCTGCCCAATAATCTTTTGTTACGTCACTATATGCTTTTTTTACAGAAACTTGTCTGCCTGATGCAAAGCTTTCTGCCAAAATTACTGCCAATTCAGAACGAAGAACAGGCATCTTTGTATCCCAATCTCCGCAATTATATTGTGCATTTTTTACAGTATTTAATACATCTGAAGCCATTGAGTCAATCAAAACATTTGACTTTCCTGCTACTGCTGTCTTTGTCGTTTGCGCAACTTCTCCGCCTACTACATAATTTGCCTTCGTTGTTGCATATGTATTTGCTTGAGAACCAAACAATGTCGGGTGAGCATATGTTTCAATTTGTGTGTCTGCTGCATTTGCTACAAGTGAAACACTTCCCGTAATAACCGCAGCCGTTAATAACTTTTTAATGTTGTTCATCTTTTTATCTCCTATACTATTCGATAATTTCACCTGTCAATTATGACCCAATTCAACAAAATAGTCAACAAAAATTTACAATTACAACTTTCTTTTAACCCCCCTTAAAACACCTTGTTTTCAGTCTTTTCATGCTTTTATTACCTATTTTATTCTACTACTTTTGAATGATTTTTATTTTTGAAACTTTTACCGGTTTTGAATTATAATAATTAAAGAAAGGTTTTTTTGTGATAAAACGATTAGTCAATTTCATTCTTACAATATTTTGCCTCTTACTCGGATTTTGGTTGGTTCAAAACCTTGATTATGACTCCGTTTTTACCAGAACAGGCGCAATGTTGAGATACGAATTTTCTAAAGAAAATATCAAACAATGCCTTATTAGACTTGATGAAATTATTAAAAATAAAATTAATAACCATGTCTGATTATTTTGTATTAAAATGATTCTATGGCAAGAATTAAACAACTTTCTATAAATTTAATAAATCAAATTGCAGCAGGTGAAGTCATTGAACGCCCTTCTTCCGTTGTAAAAGAACTTGTCGAAAACTCAATAGACGCCGGTAGTTCTAAAATTGAAATTTCAATAACTAATGATTGCAGAAATATTAGAATTGCTGACAACGGTTGCGGTATTCACCCTGATGATGTTTATGTTGCCTTTTCCAAACACGCAACAAGCAAAATTTCTGAAGAAAAAGACCTTTGGAATATCCAAACTCTCGGTTTTAGAGGAGAAGCTCTCGCCAGTATTTGTTCAATCGCAAAAGTTGTTTGCATCTCAAGAACAAAAGATTTTGATTATGGTGTAAAAATAATTGCTCAAAATTCAGAAGTTTCAAAATCTGAAACAGGTTGCGCTCTCGGTACCATTATGGAAATTGAAAATATTTTTTCAACTCAACCGGCAAGATTAAAATTTTTAAAATCAGATAAAACTGAATTTTCTTACATTCAAGAAGTAATAACTTCTGCTGCTCTTGCAAATCCCAAAATTGCCTTTACTCTATTTCATAATAATTCAAAAGTATTGCAAACAAGAGGAAACTCAACTGTTTTAGAACGTATTGAAGATATCTATTCCCAAGATTTATCAAACGAACTTAGAGAATTGAATAAAGTTGATACAAAAGCAAACATAAGCATTTCCGGCTATGTTTCAAATCCTTCATACACCCGTTCAAGCAAAAAATCAATCAGAATTTATGTAAACAAACGCCCCGTAAAATGTCCCATTGTTTTAAAAGCAATAGACATGGCTTACAAAAACCTTTTGCCTAACGGAAAATATCCTTTTGCTATTTTAAATATCGACATAAACCCTCATGATATTGATGTTAATGCTCACCCCACAAAACGTGAAATACGTTGGAAAGAACCTAATTTGATTTTTAATTTTGTAATATCAGCTATAGACAAAGCTTTGTCTTCAAATACATACCAACAACTTTCAAAACAATCAACCAATAATATTTTACCATTCAATAAAACTGAACAAACTATTGAAAATGATGACAGTTACTATATTTCAGAAACAAAAATTACTTCTTCAACGGAATATAAAAAAATAAATACCCCTATAACTCAACAACAATCACTTTTAAAGCCAACATCATTTCAACAGCAACAAACAGTTGATGATTTTAAAATAATCGGACAATTTAAAAATACTTATATTTTGATTGAAACGCCCTTGGGACTTGAAATTGTTGATCAACATATCGCAGATGAACGTTATCTCTTTGAAAAATTAAAATCACAAAAAGAAATCAATTCTCAAATGCTACTTATCAGCGAAATTATTGACCTTGAAGCAGAAGAAACAGCAATATTACAACAGGCAAAAGAAAAATTAAATCAGTTCGGATATGAGATTGATTTTGTTTCTACAACTCAAATTAAATTTAAAAGAATACCTCAACTTCTTTCAAAAGTCAGCCCAAAAGAAATTGTTACGGAACTTTTATCAAATATCAGAGGCGATTTAGACAGCCTTGAAGAAAAAATTTTGGTAACAACTTCCTGCAAAGCAGCCGTTAAAGCAGGAGAACAACTTTCTATTTGGCAAGCCGAAGAATTAATTAAACGTTGGAAAGCAACAAAAAATCCCGAAGTTTGCCCTCACGGCAGACCGATTTGTCATTTTATTTCTACCTCAAACATTGCAAAATTCTTTGACAGACAAAATAAAGTTTAAACCTTTTTTAAAAAATATGTTAAAATCTTTCTATAATCAATAATTGGAGAAAATTATGTCAGAACAAGAATACTACTATATTGACGGAGAATTTGTAAAAGCAGAAGAAGCAGTAATTTCCGTTATGAATCATTCCTTCTTGTACGGAACATCTGTATTTGAAGGTATTAGAGCATATTTTAACGAAGAAGAAAACCAACTTTATGCATTTAGAATGAAAGAACATTTTGAAAGACTTGAAAACAGCGGAAAAATAATGAGAATGACCTCAGGAAAAACCGTTGAAGAGCTTTGCAATATAGCAAAAGAAACTTTCAAAAAAAGTAATTATCACTGTGATGCATATATGCGTCCTCAAATTTATAAAAAAGCTCAAAGTGTTTGTCCAAGCGTTCTCGGCATGCCTGACGGTTTGATGATGTTGACTTTAAAACTCGGTGATTATTGCGACTTGGAAAAAGGTTTAAAAGTTTGCGTTTCTTCTTGGAAACGCTCCGATGACAACGCTATTCCGCCTCGAGCAAAAATTAGCGGTTGCTATGCAAATACCGCTCTGATTGTTTCTGATGCAAAAGCAATGGGGTTTGATGATGCAATTGTTCTAGGCCCTGACGGACATGTCACCGAAGGTTCCGCTATGAATTTATTCCTTGTTCAAAACGGAAAACTTGTTACTTCAAATATTACTGATAACATCTTAATAGGTGTAACAAGAAATACCGTAATTGAAATAGCAAGAGAAGAACTGGGTATTGAAACCATTGAAAGACCAGTTGACAGAACAGAACTTTATATTTCCGATGAAGCATTCTACTGCGGAACAGGCGCTCAAATCAGCCCTATTACAGAAATTGACAACCGACCTGTCGGAAATGGTAAAGTTGGAGAAATTGCCAAAAAAATTCAAAAATTGTACTTTGATGTTGTAAAAGGCAAAGTTGAAAAATATAAAAAATGGTGTACTCCAATTTATGATTAGTTTTTTAGGACAATGTATTCAAAACTTGATTACTTCCGTCAAATACATGTTTGACGGAAGAGTCAGGTTTTGCTCGGTTTTATCAAGTGCAATCAATATCGGATATGATTCTGTCCCTATTGCGCTAGCTATCGTATTCATTGCTTCCGCTGTCATTTCTCTTCAGGTTTCAAAACAATTTTTACTATCGGGGGGCGACAGTTATGTCGGCGGTTTTATGGCTGTTGCATTAATCAGAGAGCTTGCTCCGGGGTTTGCCGCACTCGCAATTTCCGCCCGTGCAGGTACTGCCGTTAGCGCTGAAATTGCGAATATGAAAGTTACTTCTCAAGTTGATGCTATTAAAACAATGAAAGTTGATCCGATTGGTTATTATTTTGCGCCAAGAATTTTAGGTGCGGCAATAACCGTTCCTTGCGTCGTCATTTTGGCTGAATTATTCGGTATTTTAGGCGGTATGATTGTTTCAAATCTCACAATCGGTTTACACCCTGCAAGATTTATGAACTCCGTTTGGCTTTGGATTCAGGTTAAAGACCTCTTAATCAGTGTTTTTAAAGGTTTCCTTTTTGGAATAATAATTACTACTGTCTGCGCTACTCAAGGTTACAATACGGAAGGCGGTGCAAAAAATGTCGGCATTTCAACAACCCAAGCAGCAATCAACGCTACCGTTTTCCTTCTTTGCGCCGATTTAATCGTCGCTCTGCTATTCTATTTTTAAACACAAAAAAGTATTGTTTTATTCCTCTACAAAAACAACAGAATTGAACATCTTTTTAAAATCTTCCAACGATAAATCAGTTGTGAATGTTGTGTTCCAAGGATTTGTCACCGTAATTCTTATTTCTCCATTTTCATCATAATACGGTTCCGCACCATAAGCATGTCCTGATACAATATTATATTGCTCCGTTAATCTTTGCTCATTTTTTAACATATGTCTTGAATTAGCACCAATAACAGTTTTGTTTTCTATACCTTGTTTAATTTTTTCATCAAAAGAATCATCATCTGTCGCAAAGTTGTAGGCATTTATTCCGAAACTGTGGAAAACTTCCATAGACCAACCTGCCTCTCTGTATAAGGCTCTATTGTTTATATACCATTTATTTTCCGTTTGAAGTTTTTCTTTTGTTCCGTCAAGAATAATACCACTTTCGTCTTCTTCAAAGAAAACATAACTTCTTGTATATACACCTGTATTTTCATCAAGCTCTACATCTCGTCCAACTTCTTTTGCCCAAAAATTTTCCGGATTTTTTATTGCATCATATAATTGATTTTTTCTATCGAGCTGTTTGCCCATAATCTCATCGGTATTGGGCTCGGGGGTTTTAAGTTGTTTGTTATATCCTCTTATACTTTTTTGGTCTTCGGCAATTTTGTTTTTAAGATATTCCGTTCTTTCTTCTCTTGTAAAACCTGCTCTTTCAGGAATATTTCCACCGTTTTCAAGATACCTTAATTCAGCCCTGTTTTTTGCAAGTCTGTCTTTTGCTCCCTGTTTTGCATTCGTGTAATATTGGTTGTCTTCTTCATACCAAAGTTGCTTAATAACAGTGTTATCAATGTTTCCATAAGTCTGTTCTTTAGCATTTACAATAGCTGTTTCTACTCGAACACCTCCGTAAAGATATTCCAAAATTTTTAATCCCTCTGCCGAGCCTTTTCTAATATATATTTTTTCCTCTTCGGCAGGAGCCTTTTCCCCTAACAGTTTACAATCTTTCGCAACAAAAACTTCATCACTGTTTGGAAGTTTTGCTTTGACGTCTTTTCCGTCCTGTTCAAAACATTCCAAAATTTTCACCCTCGATTCCGGAGTCTGAAACAATGTATCAAGCGCAGATACTAAATAACAATCTCCTATATTACTTTGTCCTGCTGTAAATCTTTCTACTGGCGGAAAAAGTTTTAGATATGTTTTTTTATCAAATTTTAACTGCTTTGCATTTTCATCATCTGTTTTGATAAATACATTCTTTTCATCGCCAATGTTATAGACATCTCCAATTTTTGCATTTTTAACCGCTTCATTTTTATCGGCGTACTTCGGTACAATCAAATCTTCAATAGCAACACCGGTTTCTCTTGACTGATTTATAAGACTGATATCCGCTGCTAAATTATGATTAATATCCGAATTCTTACTCGAATAATATATCGTTCTTTTATGTACAGCTCCGCCCTCTACTAACCCAATTAAATCTCTTAACACCTTTGAGTTTTTGTTGTTCGATTTCAACATGCCCGACAAAGCTTTGACTTCATAATCTTCTAAATCTTCAGCAAAAGATGTATTCTTGATAAATTCCCTGTTCGCTATTTCCTCTTTTGAAGGTCTTGCGGTAACATAAGTCGCTTTTAAAAGTTCTCCCGACGGATAAGCAGCATAAGTTTGCGTGGGCATGCCTCGCTTTTCATCTGCAAAGTTCTTTTGTTGTAGCCCTCTATTTAACCCAATATTGTTGAGTTTTGCTATATTACTATTTATTTCCATCGTGTTTATTTGAAAACCTTCCATAAGAGATATCGACATTATTTTGAAAAACTTTAATTTTATATTTAATAATTGAAAAACTCTAAAATCCGTTAAAATCACGAAAATTTTAGAGTTTTAATTTTTAAACAATAATTTTTCTGTCGTTATCTTGTAATATTTGCCAAACGCTTAAATTCATCAGGTCTTTGAGATTTTTGCAACGCATCTTCCATCGTGATTTTGCCTGCTTTATATAAATCTTTCAATGCAATTTCAAGTGTTTGCATACCGAATTGCGCTCCCGTTTGAATAGCAGAATAAATTTGTGCAGTCTTTCCTTCTCTGATAAGGTTGGATATCGCCGAGTTAACAACCATGATTTCCTGAGCCATAACTCGACCACTCTTTGTTCCGTCAGGATTTAACTTCGTGAGCAAGGTTTGTGAAAATACGGCAATCAAAGAACTTGAAAGCTGAATTTTAACTTGTTGTTGTTGCGCTTCAGGAAATACGTCAATAATACGGTCAACTGTCTGTGATGCAGATGAAGTGTGAAGTGTTCCCATAACTAAGTGACCTGTTTCTGCCGCAGTCATCGCTAACTGGATAGTTTCAAGGTCACGCATTTCGCCGACCAGAATAATATCCGGGTCTTCACGAAGTGCTGAACGTAGCGCATTTGAAAATGACCTCGTATCTTGTCCTAACTCACGTTGGTGAACAATACTCTTCTTCGATTGATGAACAAATTCCGTAGGATCTTCGATAATAAGAATGTGTTCAGCTCTCGTTTCATTAATATGATCAATCATTGATGCCAATGTCGTTGATTTACCTGATCCGGTCGGGCCGGTTACCAAAATCAATCCTCTCGGTCGTTCAGTAATCTTTCTTACAATCGGCGGTAAGCCTAAATCTTCAAACTTTGGTGCTACGCTGTTAATCGTACGGAATGCCGCTGCGTAATTTCCTTTATCTTTATAAATGTTAACCCGAAATCTGCCTAAACCATGAATACCATATGACATATCAAGTTCCCAAACTTGCTCCAATGTCCGCCTTTGTTCATTACTCAACATCGGAAATAACAATGCCTCTACTTCTTCCGGTGTCAACGGCGGATAGTCTGTTCTAACAAGATTTCCGCTTACACGAATTACAGGTGGCAAATTCGCTGAAACATGTAAGTCGCTTGCCTTCTCTTTTACTGTTAATTCTAATAATTCTTCTATTAACATCTACTATCTTCGCTCCATATCAAAATATATTCTTATTATATACTCTAAAAAACAAAATTCTATAAGAAATTTCCTGTTTTTTATATTTTATGAATTTTCTTTTACCGTTTTCTTTACCAGTGGCGACGGAATATCATATTTTATACAGTATTTTATTAACTCTCCTTTGATTTCAGGAGCCAATATGTATAATGCAATAATGTTAGGAACAGAAGTAAATATCATCATCGCATCTACAATGTTTATAACACTCTTAACATCTAATTCGGAGCCAATAACAATAATTACTATATACAAAATATGAAACCATATTTCATATCGTCTGTTTTCCTTAAATAAGAAATTCCAACATTTTAAACCGTAATATGCCCATGAAATAATTGTGGATAAAGCAAATAATAATACTACAACCAATAATATTTTCGGAAAAAATGGCATTACTTTTTCAAAAGCATCAGAAACCATTTCTATACCGGTAATTTTACCCGGTTCACAATGATAGACATCTGTAACCGTAACTATAAAAGCCGTTAAAAAACACATCATTGCACATACCAACGGTTCCATTAATGAAACAAAACCAGGTGCAACACTGTCTTTCGTCTTTGTCGCTGCATATACAATCGGTGCGGAACCCGTACCTGCCTCATTTGTTTGTACGGAACGTCTTAATCCTATAATAATCGTTCCGAAAATACCTCCAACTACAGATTCAGGGAAAAATGCCTGCTTTAAAATAACAGCAATAGCATGCGGTATGTGAGCAATATTCATTGCAACTACCGTTAACGCCCCAACAACATAAAGCATACACATAAACGGAACTATTTTTTCAGTCGCACGACCAATACTCTTAATCCCCCCAATAGTAATTAATCCGACTATAATCGCTATAACCACACCCATTACCCAAGCATGAGAATATAACCAACTGCTTTCTCCTCCTGTCATTTTTATGGCAAGTTGCGTTGTCTGATTAATCTGTATTAGATTTCCTCCACTCAAAGAAGCACCAATAAAAAGAATAGCAAACATGACAGAAAGCGGTTGCCCGAGCCAACGTAATTTCTTTCTCGTTAAACCATGCGCCATATAATGCATAGGCCCACCAGATACTGAACCATCAAGGTTAAATGTTCTATATATTAACGCTGCCGTCGCTTCCGTGAATTTTAACGACATTCCAAAAATTGCACCTACTAATATCCAAAAAGTTGCTCCCGGACCACCAATTGAAATTGCAATCGCTACTCCCGCAATACTGCCCATTCCGATTGTACCCGAAAGTGCCGTTGATAATGCCTGAAATGTTGAAACTTCTCCATCTCCGTCATTCTCTTTTCGTGAATCGCTGATTAATTTTAACGATTGCTTAAAACCCCATATAGGAAGCCCCTTGAAATAAACAGTAAAAAATATTCCTGCAAACAAAATCCACAATATTATAACCGGCACTTCCGCTCCAAAAATGTTTACGGGCGTGAAAACAACACTCGCTATTGCATCAAGAAAACTCGCTACATACGTTTCTACAAAATTATTTACTGCCGATGCCGCTTCTGCCCTGCTTGCAAATAACAAAAACGCCATAAATGTTGCTATTATTTTTCCCATTTACTATTCTTTCTTCTTGATTACCAATTTATCAAAAACTTACTTGTTTCTATATTATCTCAAACATTCAGTATTTAAAAGCATTTTGAGCTTTTTGTAACATGCTTTTATAAAATTTTTATTATTTACCTGCTTTCTACTACCCCAAAAAACCTACAAATTAAATTTTTTCATATATTAAATATCAACTTCTTGCTTATTTTTTGTTTTAACAAAAATTCACATTATCAATTTTTTCCTAAAGTTTTTATACTTCTTGTCGATATATAACCTGAAATGTGAGGATAAATTTATGGTAGATAAAATTAGCGAAATTAATTCAGTTGCGGCTAACCAACTTTACATTGCAACTACAACAAGTATCTTAAATAGTCTTTCCTCTATGACTCTTCGCAGATTGAAGGAATTAGATATTAACACCGAAAAAATTAATTCAGAAGAAGAAGCTCTCGCTGCAATTGAGGAAAAAGAAAACGAAAAAACTCAAACTGAAAATACTATAGCAGAACAAAATGCCCAAACTTATTACGATAAACAAATTATCGCTGATGCAATTCAACTTGCTCAAGATTTGGGATTATCTGTTATGCAAAATGATGAATTATCTGTCGTTATGGATAATATCAAAAATCGACTTGATGAACTTCAAGCACAACTAAGTGGCAACGAAAATACTAAAGATGTTGTCGACGAATATACAAACCGCTATGACTATATTTATGCCCAATATATGAATAAAGGATCAACTTTGAAATCACAAATCATTACTTCTCTCGATGTAATGGGCATGAATGGCGCTGTTTCCGCAAGTTTATAATTTTTTTATTATCAACAATTCTATTCCGGCGAAAAATTTTTCGCCACTTTTCTTTGCTAAAAAAACGCTGAAACAAAACGATTTCGGTTAAATACCGAAACCGTTCATAAATATTCACTATTTCTCGTTTAATTCATGTTCCTATGCAATGAATTTTTCTCTATGTCTAATTACTTCGCTATTGCATAAAGAATTACATTAACAGAATTTATTGAATATGGAGTATGGAAACCTAACCAGAATTTATATCCGCAATTTAAGCTGTTAACATAATTAATCACTTTAAACAAATCTGTCGGTTTGTGGTGAATTGAAATCGCCAACTTCGGTTTTTGTGTCAACAAAATCGTCTCAGCTCCTTGCAAAGCTTCCATTTCTGCACCTTCAACATCTAATGTTATAAAATCTACCTTCTTTATTCCTTCTTTTATTACAAAGTCATCAAGCTTAACTAATGTTGCAGGTAAATACAAGCCTTCATTTTTTCTGTATATCAATGATGCATCAGTATCTCCTTGAAAGAATAAATCTTTGTGACAGTTTTTATTCCACAAACCGTATGAAAATGTCTTTATATTTTTAAATCCGCTTTTTTCAATATCCTTATTAATTTTCGCAAGAATTCTAACATTTGGATCAAAGCCAACAATCAAGCCATTTTCCCCAACTGATTCCGCCATCTTAAACGTCAATGTCAAATCGCTTGAAATACCGCCATTTATCATTACGTCACCTTCGTTCAACGGAACATTCGGACAATAATTTTCAGGAAATTTATCTAAATTGTCCTTATTCATTGGTGTTTTGTTTGCATTAAACATTTTCAGCTCATCAAATATTTCCTTTGAATAATTATCGGTTAAAAGACTTCTGGCTGCGGTTATTTCCTTATTATAACGTTCTAAATACGGTTTTGAATTATCAAAGAACACTGCGAAAAACGCAACTAAACAAATTATAAAAAATACCCATATCTTTTTTACTATTCTGTCATTCATAACCTTTTATCCTTTTGTCTTTTAAGACTATTCTGTGAAATTTTACTTTATTCTATCACAAAATCCTCTTTATGGAAATATTTAACTTTATCTTTACTGTTAAATTTTTTAAAGCTATTTTATTAATGCCTGTATTTCTTTGAAAGAAGGATTTTTTGATGTTTTCAAAAGTTCAAACAATTCTATCTCTAAATTTACAATATTAACTCCATTTGACCTCATAACGTCTATTCCTGCAAGATGTTCAAATTCTTGACGACTTTTGCTTGCATTTTTTATTAAATATACTTTATATCCGTTCTCAATTAATTCAAGTGCTGTCTGCAATACGCAAATATGAGTTTCTATTCCAAACAATATTACCTGACTTTTGTCAAATGATTTAATCGTTTCCAATACGTTTTCTTCTTTTAGCAAAGAAAATGCAGATTTTTCAATAACTTTTGTTTCTTTGGTAAATTTTTCCGAAACCTCTGTTACCGTCGTTCCTAATCCTTTCGGGTATTGTTCGCTTACCAAAATCGGAATACCAAGAATTTTTGCCGCTGAAATCATTTTTTCCGCATTCTTTACCTCTGACTCCGCTCCTGTCGCCTTTACTAATTTTTCCTGAACATCAATCATTAAAACTATTGAATTTTCAGTATTAAGCATTTTAACCTCTTTAATTATATATCTTTTGTGAATTGCAAAAAGTTTCCGATTAAATTTTCATTCCATACTTGAACATTATCCGGCAATTTAAGCACCGTTGGCGTAAAATTCCATATGTATTTCACTCCCGATGCAACCAAATAATCTGCTGTTTCTTGAGCAAAATTTTTCGGAACAGTCAAAATCGCAATTTCAACATTCAGCCTCTGCGTTAAATCCGGCAATTTTGCAATGTGAAAAACTTGTTTTCCGTTTACGGTAATATCTACCTTTAAAGGATCATTATCAAATAATGCCAAAATATTAAATCCATAATACTTAAAATCATCGTATTTTGCCAATGCAAGTCCCAAATTACCTGCTCCGACAACAAATGCATCTTTCGGCTTCTCAAAACCTAACGTCTTTTCTATTAATTTCCTGACTTCAAAAACGTTATATCCAACTTTCGTTTTTCCTGATTTTCCCAACAAATTAATGTCTTTTCTGACTTGCGAATCATCTATTTTTAACAATTCTGCAATATGAGGACTGGAAACGGTTTCCGTTCCCTCATCTTCCAGTTTGGTCAATATGCTATGATAAAGTGTTAATCTGCTGATTAATTTCGCTGTTAAAATCATTTCGCCACCCGTATTAACGGAGATTTTCCATTTCTACCGCTATTGTACTACAAAAACTGTTATTTTTCGACAATTTAATTTTTTTTGCGTAGTTGTTTACAATTTACTATTTCTTCAAAATCAGCACAAGCAGCCAATTTTAAGGCATAAACTTTTACTGTCGTTTCACAACCTTCAATCATCGCTTTTATTTTCACCGCATCTTTTTCTGTCGTTATAACAGAACTTATCCCTCTTTCTTCTGCTGTATTCATTATCATTTCTATATCTTTTTTATCATAAGAATGATGATCCGGAAAAACCATTGTTGCTGTCAAATAAAAATTTTCTTTTACAAAATCAAAAAATTCATTTGGCTGACCAATCGCACAAAAAGCCAATACTGACGCACCTTTATATAAAATTTCATTGTTTATTATATTGTATGAAATATCAGGCTGCATTTTACATAAAAAAACAGGCTTGTTAAAACGATTCTTAACATTATC
This sequence comes from uncultured Muribaculaceae bacterium, assembly GCA_964550875.1. Classification (GTDB taxonomy): domain Bacteria; phylum Cyanobacteriota; class Vampirovibrionia; order Gastranaerophilales; family Gastranaerophilaceae; genus RUG841. The sequence goes on from CAZKAS010000004.1 coordinate 32,060, forward strand.
ACAGTACTTTAATGCATTTTCAACATTCAAAGTTTTATTTGTTACAACTATTGCCGTTGCTCGTTTTATACCGCCAAAGCCCTCTCTTAACGGCCCTGCAGGAAGCAATCTTTCATTCCCAAATTTATTCGCTTGGTCAACCAACAACAAATCTATATTTCTTGACAATTTCCTGTGTTGAAAAGCATCATCAGCTATCAATACATCACATTGAAAGTCCTTAACGGCTTTTTCCGCCGCTTTAGCACGAGAAGAGCATGTCAAAACAACTGCCGATTTACAATTTTCTGCCAGCCAATAAGGCTCATCTCCTGCATCAACGGCTTTGAAAAATATTTTCTCCCCGTCTGAAATAACGTTCACTTCTTTATTCGGCAACTTTCCGCCATAACCTCTTGACAAAATTGCAACTTTTTTACCCTGTCTGACAAACATCTTTACAAGTTCCGCCGTAAATGGGGTTTTCCCAACTCCTCCCGTTGTAAGGTTTCCAACTGAAATCGTCGTCACTCCGGCTTCATAAGATTTTATTATCTCTTTATCATACAAAAAATTTCTAATTGACGTAATCAATCCATACGGAAGCGAACACAACGTCAAGACTCCCCTTAACAATCGTTTTAAAAAGTTCGGATTCTTCTCATAATGTAATTTTGTCAAAAAAAGTTTCATTCTTTGCCCTAAAACATCAATCTAAACAACAGAAATCTTTTATTAAGTTTTTCTGAAAACTTTTTAACATTTGCCGTTGTTTCCTCAACGTCCTTCACGGCTTGTTTTATTTCATCTCGCTGATCTTCAGTTGCGTAATTAATCGTATCCAATGTGACTGTCAACTTGCAAAGAGCATTATTAAGATTTTTAACCGTTTTGGATATTTCTGACCGCACTCTTGGGTCTTTGGACATCTTATTCAAACATTCAGACAACTCTGAAACATTCTGCATCGTAACTTTTAAGTCCTCCATCAACTTCGCTGTTTCAGGATCCTCAACAATTTTATTGACATTCTTCGACAATTTATTGATATTTTCCATTGTTTCGTTAACATTTTTGGAAAAATCTTTATCCGACGTTACTTCTATCACGCTATCCGCTATTTTATTGAGTTTCTCCGTTAAGTCATTAACTTGTGAAGATAACGACTCTATTTCTTCTTTTGAAACATCTATCAACGCCGATGCTTTATCAATCGCAACCGTCGCATTTGCGGTAAGTTCGTCTGCATTCCTTACTACCTGCTGAAGATCTTTCATTACATCTTCCGAAAGAATTGCAGACAACTTTTCATTCGTTTCTGCCAGTGCATTCGCCGAACGATATTGAAGTTTTAGAAAATCTGACATTCTCATTGGCTCTATTATTGTATAAGGAGAATTTGTTCTCGGCATTTGTAATGCAATATCTTTTACAGGTTTGATTCTCAATGATTGAACATCATTTCTGCTTTTTATTTCTCCTCGTATTAACTCCGGTAATTCTAAGCCGGGCATATCTATAACATAACCGAGTTTAACCGCAACTTTACCGGATATGTCCTTTGAAATAATTTTTGGTAAATCCTTTGTTTCAACAAGCTCTACTGTTCTTACCACTCCAATATCATGCAATTCCTTTGAAAGAACCGCCTGCACTTTATCCCCAACATGAATAATTTTCTTGCCCTGCATTGGGACATAAATCGTTTGTACCTGCGGAGGAGTAACTTCCAAAAATTGTTCACCTATTATACCGGTCTGCTGAATTGAAATTGTCGAAGCTTCCGGTATTTTTACATCAGGTTCGGTTATAACAAATTTCAATTCTATATAACTGTTCTCTGCATTGATTTTAGGCTCTAAACTTTCAACCTGACCGATACGAACTCCCATCATCTGTACTCCGGAGCCTGCCCTTAAACCGTTTACATCTTTAAATGAAACAGTAATTCTTTCTCCTGCTGAAATTGAACGGCCTTTTACCCATAATACGGTAAAAACTAAAATTAAAATTGCCGCTAATGTTAAGACTCCTACTTTAAAACCTGATGATAATTTCATTTTATATCCTTTGCCTGTTCTTAATTTACCATAAAATCTTAAAAATCTGAAACATTTATTTTCATGGGACCGTCAGGAGATGCGTCCATAAATTGCCTTGTATATGGAGTTTCCCCTGCTTCGAGTTCTTTCGGTGTACCCTCAAAAACTATTTTCCCGTGATAAAGCATTATAACTCTGTCTGCACATCGTTTTATCGTTGATAATTGGTGCGTTACAACTATTGCCGTTGTGTTCGTTTCTTCTCGCAAACGAACTATGTAATCTTCTATAATCGTTGATGCTACAGGATCTAAGCCTGCCGTAGGTTCATCATACAATATCAAACTCGGTTCCGTCATTATCGCTCTCGCAAAACTTACTCGCTTTTGCATTCCTCCCGATAATTCGTAAGGAAATTTGTTTTCTATATGACTTAAACCTACCGTCTTTAACTTCTTCGCAACCATTTCTCGAAGTTGCGCCTCTGTATATTTACCACGAAATTCCTTTCGCTCATGCAACGCAAACGTTATATTATCAAACACATCTAAAGAATCAAACAATGCAGAATATTGGAAAACCATAGCAACTTCTCCCTTGTCATCAGAAGTTATCGTCCCTCCGTCTTTTTCCAACAAGCCTGTTATTAATTTCAAAATTGTACTTTTTCCAGAACCGCTAAATCCAACAATAGCAAGAATTTCACCCGTCTTAACTTCAAATGAAATATCATCTAAAATAACTTTATCATCAAATTTTTTTGTCAAATGATCAATCTTTAGTGTCATAATTTACCTTTTTAAAAATAAAAACATAAAGCAAAAATGTAATCTATAATTACAATTCCGATAAAAGACCAAACAACCGCTTTTGTTGTTGCCAGCCCTACACTCTTGGCACCACCTTCCGCCTCATAACCGCAACAAGAACTGATATGGGCAATTGCGGCGCCAAAACATGATGCCTTTAACAGCATAATTCCTATATCTCGGTTAAAAAGTCCCATTTTCACGGAATTTATAAAACATAATCCTGTAACCTCAGGACTTGTCAAAGAAGAAACAAAACCTCCGCAAAAAATTCCAACCGTCGAAGCAATCGTCGTAACTAACGGCATCATTAACGCTCCAGCTATCACTCTCGGAACGAAAAGATATTTCACTGGAGGAACATGCAAAACCTTCATCGCAGAAATTTGATCCGTAACTTTCATTGTTGCAATTTCTGATGCCATAGAAGAGCCTATCATTGATATTATCGCAAAGCCCGTCATAATCGTTCCCATTTCTCGTACGGTAACAATTGCCAAAAGTCCCCCTATAAAAGAAGCACCTCCTTGTTTTACCATTTCCGGCGCAATTTGTACCGCCAAAATAATTGACGTCATCGAAACAATCGCAAGTGTAATAGGCAAGGAATCTATCGCAAATCTGCTACATTGTTCTATGATATGCTTATAAGAAAATTGCCCTGTCACTATGTATTTTATAACTTCAACCAATCTCACTGACATCAGCCCAAAGGTTTCAAAAAATTCAAACGCCTGTTTCCTCAAGTGTTTTAAAAATTGAAATGTTACCGTCTGTGTTACAAAATACTCTATTCTTTTCATGCTTTAATTCTAACTATTTTTACAAATTTTCGCAACCAATATACAAATGACATTTCACTTTATGTCCTTTGTCAATGCATCTTATATCAGGAATACTCTCCGCACAAATTTGCATAACTTCAGGACATCTGGTATGAAATTTACAACCTGTCGGAAGATTTTTTGGAGAAGGAACATCTCCCGATAAAATTATTCTGTCTTGTCTTTTTTCTCTGGAAATAATAGGCACCGAACTTAATAATGCCTTTGTATATGGGTGTTTTGGCTCATTGAACAAATCTTCATTATTAACAAGTTCAACTATTTCACCTAAATACATAACAGCCGTTCTGTCACATATATGCCTAACAACACTTAAATCATGAGAAATAAACAAAATCGTTAATTTTAATTTTTCTTTTAATTCCTTTAATAAATTAATTATCTGCGCTCGAATGCTGACATCTAAAGCACTTACCGGCTCATCAGCAACAATAAATTTTGGTTTTAAAATAATTGCCGAAGCTATAGAAATTCTTTGTCTTTGCCCCCCTGAAAACTCGTGAGGATAATAATTTAAAGCCGTTTTATCAATTCCTGTTAATTCACAAACTTCATTTATTTTTTCCTTAATTGTTTTTTCGTCTTTTTCTCCATGAATAATCAAAGGCTCTTTTAAAATATCATATATTTTCATTCTTGGGTTAAGACTTGCATAAGGATTTTGAAAAATCATTTGCGCAGATTTACGAAAAATTTTTAAATTTCTTTCTTGAGAAATATCTTTTCCATCAAAAATAATTTGCCCGGAATACCCGTCCTCCAGCCTTAAAACACACTTTCCAAGAGTGGATTTTCCACACCCTGATTCCCCTACTATTCCTAAAATTTCTCCTTCTCTAATATTTAAATTAACTTTATTTACAGCATAAATAAATTCATCTTTTTTCTCGTAAAAATCTGATTTTACCGCATATTTTTTCTCTAAATTTTTGATTTCAACAAGATTTTTCATTTCTAAATTATACATTTTTTTTTGGAAAAAGGATATAGCCCTTTCTACAATTAATTTCTAAAAGCATATTCAACCGTTTCGATAATTTTTTTATCAGCAGAAAAAATACAATTTATACCAATTGGAATTGTATATTTATCTTTCTCATGAGAGATTAAAAAACCGTCGCAACAAGGAATTTGCAATTTTTGAACATATTCTTTAAACATATCATCAACAAATTTTTTCTTTTCTAAATCCGAAAATATACCAATTGCCAATCCCGCAATATTCTTCCTAAATTTTTCAAGATTAAATAACTGAGTAAACATTCTGTCAATTTTATACGCAGGCTCATTTACATCTTCTATGAAAAGTATAAACTTTTCATCAGGAATGAAATCTAATCCCACCATTGAAACAATCGTTGCAAGATTTCCTCCCCACAAAATTCCTTCCGCTTCTCCCGAATTAATTATTCTACCGTTTTTTTGTGCTTTAAATTGTAATACTTGTTCTCCGGAAAGAGTTTCAAAAAAAGATTTTTTAGTAAATTCTGAAACATCTTCACCTCCAAAATCACCATTCGCCATCGCTCCATGAAAACAAACCATGCCCGTTTTTCTGTAAATATAAAGTAAAAGCGCAGTAATATCAGAATAACCACATAAAATTTTTGGATTATTTTTTATAACTTTATAATTTATTTTATCTAAAATTCTCAATACACCATAACCGCCACGAGTACAAACAATTGCATCTATTTTATCATTTTTAAAAAATTCTTCTAAATTACGAACTCTTTCTTCGTCTGTTCCTGCGTGATATCTGTATTTTCGGTATGTTGTATCTGAAATGACGATATTATATTCCAAAGATTGAAAATATTTTGATGCTTTTTCAATATTTTTAATATTTCTTATATCCCCAGAAACAGACAATAAACCTATCGTATCACCCGTTTGTAACTTTTTAGGTTTAATTAAATTCATAAAACAGACAAATTCTCCCTTTTTTGATTATAATATTGATAGTAACACTTTATTTCATTCGGAGCAAATCATTGAGCAAAAAGTACATTCCTCTTTACACAAAATATCGTCCAATGATGTTTTCAGATATTACAGGACAGGAAAGCACCGTAAAAGCATTATCAAATGCAATTAACTCAGGAAAAATAATGCACGCTTACCTTTTTTGCGGCCCAAGAGGGACAGGAAAAACTTCTTCCGCTCGTATTTTTGCAAAATCTTTAAATTGTATAAACGGCCCGACTGTAACACCTTGCGGAAAATGTGCAGGTTGTCTTGATGTTATTAATTCCACTCCTGTTGATGTCATTGAAATTGACGCTGCAAGCAATCGCTCTGTTGATGATGCAAGAAATATTCTTGAAAAAGTTCAATATGCACCTTTACATGGGAAATATAAAATTTATATCATTGACGAAGTTCACATGCTCACAAATGAAGCATCAAATGCTCTTTTAAAAACACTTGAAGAACCACCGGAAAATGTTATCTTTATTCTTGCTACAACCGAATCTCATAAGGTTTTAGAAACAATCGTTTCAAGATGTCAAAGATATGATTTCAGAAGAATTACAACCTCTGATATTGTTAAAAGGCTTGATTTTATAGCAAAATCCGAAGACATTCACATTAACGACGAGGCACTTCTTGCCATTGCCAAAAATGCAGCAGGCGGAATGAGAGATGCTGTCGCTCTTTTAGATCAATTAAGCGTTTTAGGGCAAAACGGAACAATTACGGTGGAAGATGTTAACGAAATTTTGGGACAAATTTCATACGACACAGTTTACAAAATCGCTGAATGCATAAACAATTCCGATACTGAAAATGCTCTAAAAATCTTAAGTGACATTAACGATAGAGGAAACGAACCAAGCAGGGTTTTAACTACGCTAATACAATATTTTAGAGATATGTTAATCCTGAAATCTTGTACGGATACCTCTCTCATTTTTTCAATAACTAAAATCAATGAAGCAATTTATGATAAAATTAAAAAGCAAAGTGAAAAATTTGATAAACAAACTTTAATTTTCATTGCAGAAAGACTCTCTTATCACTTTGCCAAAATAAAAGAAAATACCAACAAATATATGTGGGCAGAACTTTGCATAATTGACATTACCAGCCTTGAAAAAGTTCCCTCAATATCTGAATTGACAGAAAGAATTGCTCTTCTTGAATCAAAATTAGCAACAGGACAAATTTCTATAAACACTCAACCTGTTCAAAATTCACCGGTTGAAAGACAATCTGTAGTTTCCTCTCAAAACAATCTTAAAAATATTGAAACAAAACCTCAAATTCAAGAACATGCTAAACCGTCTTTTGCAAAAAATGTTCAAGAATCGGAAAAAACGACCATAAAGCCAATAAACGTACAACAAAAAGAAGAACCAAAAATTGAAAAAACAATTTCACAAACCCCTTCTTTACCTAAAGAAAAAGAAGATATGCTTGCCGATTGGAAACAAATTTGCGCAGAAATAAAACCGCCCGCAAACTTCTTTTATAAAAGTTTTGCAAAACCAATTGAAGTTACCAGACATAAGATTGTTTTAGGGTTTGCGCAAGAAGGCGGTGCAAAATCAGCAAATGAACCGATGAAAAAATCCCAACTTCAAGAAGCAGCATGCAAATATTTTGATGTTTCTTCAATACAAATAGAATGCAAAATCGGAACATCTTCTATGCTTGACACGACGGAAAAAAAAACTGAATCTTTCGCAGAATCGGTAGAAAATCAAACAAAAGATCTAAAACCGATTGTTCAAAAACAGGACAAAAATTCTACAACACAAAATAAACCAAAATTTGCAATCCCTACCAAAGTAGCAGAAGAACCGATTGATTTATCTCCGATTAATTATGATGATTGTCCAAAAAATGACAATTTTTTCGAGAATGAAAAAATAATTGAAAAGCAAAACATTCAAAATAACCAAACAAATAAAAAAGAAACAGCAAAAGAAAAAAATACAAATATTCACGACAATGCAACAGAAAAAGTACAATCAACAAACCTTGAAGATGCTTCTGATACGGCAAGAACAATTACGGAACTTTTCAGCGGAAAAGTTATAAATTAACAGAATTATTAACGTTTCATGGCACGTTGCATGTCACGAGTTTGAGTTTTCTTTGCAATATCATCTCGTTTGTCAAATAATTTTTTACCTTTGGCAAGCGCTATTTCCAACTTTGCAAACCCTTTATCTCCAATAAACATGCTTAATGGAATAATTGTATAGCCTTCTTTTTTTATCTTTCCTGACATTTTTAAAATTTCTTTTTTATTTAAAAGTAATTTTCTTTTTCTCTCAGGTTCTTTATTATAGCGATTTCCTTGTTCATAAGGACTAATGTGGCAAGAATAAAGCCACACTTCGCCATCTTCAATTTTTGCAAAACTATCTTTTAAGTTAACAGCACCTTTTCTGACAGACTTAATTTCTGTTCCAAACAGTACAATTCCTGCCGTATATTTTTCGATTATATTGAAATCATGAAATGCTTTTTTATTTACAGTTACCGTTTTACTCATAAACGAATTATAACAATAAAAAGGTTTTATGCAAAATTATTTTTTAGTATTAACGTAAATGCTCAAATCTTTATCAAAAACCTTTTCTGTAGCTTCTATCTTTGCAAAAAATTTGAAACCATGCTTTATAAATAAATCATGTTTAAAATAACATTTTGAACGAGTAAATTTATCTTTATCCGCAGTAAGCCAATTTATATTCAAATTTCTTGAAGATGAATAAACACAGTTAGCAAACATATCATCTTTAAATTCATAAATAGTTTTTCCGTCAGTTGAACCTTCCTTCTGTAAAATTACTGCGTTTCTGTATTTATCAATAGCATCATAAGAAAGATAAGAGTTATTTTGAACATTCGGAACGACAATATAATCATAACTGTCCCAATCAAGAGTATTTTCTTCCGTTTTTTCAAGTAATTTAATATCAACAGAATAATTTTTGTCTTGAACATGCCCGATATAATACACATCAGTTCCCCAAGAAGGGAAATATAAGACTTTAACATATTTACCGGGAATTTTTGTCATTTTAACAACGGAACAACATTGCGTATCATAGAAGAAAGTTTCATTTTGGCAAACAATATCTTCTTTAAATTTTTGAAGCGAACCTGATTGGAAAAGTTTTACACCCAGAAAAGGAAAGAACTTTCTTTCAAAAGAAAGAAACCCGACCGTCAAAGAATAAATCATAATAAAAGCAATAACTTTTTTGTAAAAATCACTTTTCTTTCTAATAAACATAAAAATAAAAATAGGAAAAGCCAACATTACAAAAATCATAATAAATCTTATGCTAAATAACATATAACCTAAAGTGCAAGATAAAATAAGCATATTGATAAAGAAACCGTAAGCAGTTACACCTATAATCAAATTTCTCGTTGAAGTTTTAATTTTCCGAAGAGAAATAACGAGAGAGGGAATGAAAAGCATAAAACCTAAAATACCAAGCCCTATCATGTTTTCAAAACTATTTCCCTCAGCGAACCATTTTTTTTCGGAAATAATAACACCTAAATCCGGATCAATTCCCAAAAGAGCAATAACAATATTAGAAAGAGCCGTAACAATTCGCCAAGAAGCCTCACTGAATTGAACACCAACACCATAAGGAATTTCTACGCCGGAAAAATTAATAAACATTGCTAAATAGCGAATAATATTAGCGACAAAACCTTTTATTCCTCCCTGAAAACAATGATACTCACTAACTGCAGGAGAAGAAAGAGGATTGCCAAACTCTATAAAATTCAAAATATAATTATAAGCACCAAAAATAAGAAAATTTACAACCAAAAAACCACTACAAAGTAACAGAGGTTTATAAAAATCTTTCTTTTTCAAGCAATAAGATATAACACAACAAATAACAAAAAAAGCAGGTAAAATTTGTAACGCCGGAGTCTTTGTGCCTATTGCAAGAGCATATGACAATGTTGCAAAAAACAGAGGTATTTTTTTATCAGTTTTAACACCGACAAGAAACAAATACATACTAACAGAAATAAGCGTTACAACGGTTAAATTTGTTTCAAACGAAGAAACGGTAAACATTACATTATACAATGAAAAAACAGAAAAAATCGCCCATAAGGACAACTTCATAACTACTTTTAATTCTTTCAAAAATGCTCTCATAGTAAATAAAAATAATATTGCAGAAAAAAATGAAAAAAACCTTACAAATATGTCACTTTTTATAAAAGAATAAGCCCACATATAAAAGATTTCAGAATTAATAGGCATGACAATTGCCCGAGCATCAGCAATTTCAAAATGATTAAGATTGCAAGCCTGATACCAATAAGGAAGTCTTGCTATATGATAGGAAACAGCATCTCCTTCAAAAATAGGCATTACAAAACAATAAACACAATTAATTATTAAGAACACCGTAAATACAACTGCTACTGCATTTAACCATTTATCTCCGTTTAAAGCAAATTTTGCTTTAATAAGTTCATTTTTGATTTCTTCAGTATATTCAGGTTTATTTTTTGATTTATTCCATATAAAAAAAGCAATAAATAAAATCAAAAAATTTATAATAAGCACGTTTAGGGGTTTTATTGCCGAAAAGACCGAAAGACTTTCATAGGTCACAACAACTTGTCCAAAAAGAATCAAGAAATAATAACAAATTGCCTGATAAATCTTTTTATTTTCTGTTACCAAAGTTAATAATGCCGTTGAAAGCAAAACTAAAAACATTGAAATCATTAACAAAATATGCATGTTCATACCCCTTTATGAGATAATTTTAGCATAACATTTTAATTTTTTATAGCAATGACCGTAGCAATCGCAGAACCATTGCCATGCGAAAGGCTAAGCCGAAAATCTACATTTTTATCTTTTTTTAAATGAATTAAAGGAACACCATTTTGATTATTTATAATCTCAATATCGGAATATTTAATATCGTTAATTCCAAAATAGGAAAGTGCTTTGTAAACAGACTCTTTTGCGCAAAACCTTACGGCAAGGTGTTCAGCAGGATTTTTAAAAGAAAAGCAATATTCAATTTCAGTTTCCGTAAAAATCCTTGTTATCAAAGAAGAATTTTTATCATATTTTTCAAAGCGATTAATTTTTTCAATGTCAGTACCGATAGAAATATCTTCAAAATTCATCATAAAATTACCAATCCCAATCCTTTTATTATGATATAAATCTTCGGCAAATATAAAAGAGCACCGACAATCCCCGCAGTGATTGATGTCAAACATACAGCACCTGCCGCAATATCTTTTGCCATTCCTGCCAATTTAGAATAATTGTTTTTAAAGACCGAATCAATCGCATATTCAATTGAAGAATTTAGCAATTCTGCCACTAAAACGCCTGAGATACACATAATCACTACACAAAACTCTATTACATTAAATTCAAGCAAAAAAGCCGTAATTATAGCAATTATACCGACAACAAGCTGTCTTGAGAGGTTTTTTTCCGACTTGAATGCCAATTTTATACCGTGTATTGCACAGCCAAAACTTTTGAGGAAATATTTTTGTGAAAATTTAGACATTTAAAGAAGCCCTAATTTTGTTTTGAGTACCAACAACAAAATTATAATCATCTTCCGTTTGATGGTCAAATCCAAGCAAATGCAAAATGCCATGAGCAGCCAGAAGTCTTGCCTCCTCATCTGTTGAAACATTATTTTCTTTTGCTTGTTCCTTAGTTTTATCCAAAGAAATAATTATTTCTCCAAGATTTATTTCTCCGTCTAAAATAAATTTTTCATCAGGAGAGGAATCAGCGAAAATAGCGAAAGAAATCACATCAGTAGGTCTGTCAATATTTCTATATTCCCGATTAATTCTATGTATTTCTTCGTTATTGCAAAGCACAATATCAAAAACCAAAGAAGAAAAATCGTAACCTGTTAAACAGCAATTGTTTATAATTTCAGGCATTTCTAAAGCATAGCGTAACATTTTTTGGACATCAAAATGAAAGGCAACATCATCGAAGCCAAAATCTTGATATATATTTTCTACAAAAATATTAATTATTGGTTTTTCCATCATCTGAACTCAAATTTTCAGGTAAAATTTTATCATCACGAATAACTTTTTGCTGTTTAGCACGATTTTCCAATTCTTCTAAAATATTATCGTGATACTTAATTCTCTGGTGATGAGCGGCTCTTAAAGTTTTGCTCAAAGTTTCGGCAATAACTTTTAAATCACGAAGTGATAGAGCACAATCAGAAAGTTGACCGTCATTAAGTTTTTCAACAATAAGTCTGTTAATAAATTTTTCAAGTTCGTCTTGAGAGTATTCTTTAAGAGTTCTTGAAGCAGATTCAACAGTATCAGCAATCATAACAATAGCAGTTTCTCTTGTTTTTGGTTTTGGCCCGGGATAGCGGAATTGTTCCTGAACGACGTTTTCTAAACCTTCTTGTTTGATAGCTTGTGAATAAAAATAAGAAGCCAAAGTTGTACCGTGATGTTGAGAAATAAAATCTTTTAAAACATCAGGCAAATTATATTCTTCAGCAAGTTCAAGACCGTCTTTGACGTGAGAAACAATTACCATTTTACTTAATCTCGGATTAAGTTTACAATGAGGGTTTTCAATACCGAAATAATTTTGATTTTCAATAAAAAAGAGAGGGCGTTTTAACTTACCGACATCGTGATAAAGAGCACCGACACGGACGAGAGGGGCATTTGCACCGACCGCTTCAGCAGCGGCTTCTGCCAATGTTGATAACATCATGGAGTGAGAAAAAGTCCCTGGAGCTTCAAATTGCAAACGTTTCAAGAGAGGTTGATTTGCATCACCCAATTCAGAAATCCCGTAAGGAGTAATAATTCCTGACAAATTCTCCATAATCGGCAACATACCGAGAGCAATAATTCCGCTAAAGAGGCAATTCAAAGTTCCAAAAACGATATCCGACCAAAACCATTTTGCAGCCATATCCGTTAAACAAAGTTGCAAAAGGTACAATGCTAAAATACAAAGCAACATTACAATTGAAACTTCAATTCCGACTCTGATTATCTGAAATCTTTTAGTATAATTAATTTTAGAAGTACAAACCGCCGTAAACAAAGCGACTAAAATAAAAACAGAAATTCTTGCCGCTGCAAGCCAAAGAGCGGAAGAAATCATAACCGTCAGAACAACCGTTACAAAAAATGCCGTTCTGGGATTTGTAAATATTGAAAGCATTATAACAAATGCAGGAATAGGCAATAAATATATCGACCAATCAGGAGGTATTATAATGGACAGAAATGTTAAAATCAGAGATAGTAAAGTAATCACGAAGATATGACGTCTGTCTAAAAATTGTTGTTCAAAAAGTTTAAGGTAATAATAAACAGCAAAAATTCCAATTACAAATAAGGCAAAAATTCCTGCCATTCCTTTTGTATTCAGTTGAACAATGCTGTAACCCGCTTTTAAAAGAGCGTCTTTTTTTACTTTCGTAACACGTTCGCCTTTAGATACAATTTTATCACCGGCTTCAAAAACGACTTTAATAGGAGTAACCGATTCTGCAACATTTTTTCTTGCCAAATCCGTTGCGACCTCGTCCATAACCATATTAGGAACGATAACCTGTTCTAAAAGGCAAGAAATTGCTTTCATTTGGTTTCTCGGTGTTTCTCTATCGGTATTTCTGTAAATAATTTTAAGGATATTGCCATCTTCAATATCATTTTCAGTAATTCCGACGACTAAAACCGAACGCAAAGTATGTTTTGCTTTTGTAACGGTAGTTTCAATAACTTCAGGGGAAGAATTCAAGAAGAAAGAAGCAAGGAAACTTGACCTGTTTGAATCTGCCAAATCAATCATAGAGAGCAATTTAGAAAATTTTTCAGCGCCTGACAAATCAGAAACTTTAACCTGATACATCGATGTAATGAAGTTATCTAAATCATTCATGATAAAAGTATCTTCAGCCGGACGCATAACAGGATCCAACTTTTGCGCAAGTTCTTTTCTTCTTTGATCAGTTTTATAAACATCAGTTACTTCAATTTGTTTTTCGGCATAAATATCTTGCCTTGCAATATTATTTTCATCAATAATACTTCTAAAGAAGAAATGTTTAGAGGCTAAAAGCAGAGTAAAAACCAAAGCAAAAACGAGTAAAAGCATGCAATTTTTGAAAGATGCCGAAGCCAAAAAATCTAAGATTACCGATTTTTTACTTGTTTCTAATTTACTTGTTACCATATCCCGCCTATATATATCATAAACTCTTACATATATTGCCACACAATCAAACAAAATGCAACATGACGTAATATTTTGATATTTTCTTCTTATAAATATATAATAAAAAGGCAGGGAAGCATAATATGCCAAAGACAAAAAAAATCCTTATATCTATTGGCATTACGGCATTAATTGCCGTGATATTTGAGGTGTTTTATTTATGTTTTTTACCCAAAGTTATAAATATAGAGCAAAAAATACCATTAATAGAAAAAACTGTTAGTAAATACACAAAAAACTCCTTAAAAATCGAAAATCTTGAATTAAAGACATATCCGACGCTTACATTTAAAATCTCGGCAAAAACATTGTCATTAAATAATCAAGATAAAGAGAACCTTCTTTTTGCAAACAATTTTTCGATTAAAATTCAGCCGCTGGATTTAATTTTCAAGACAATAAAAATTAATGAGCTAAGAGCAGAAAACGTTGTTATCAACTTATCAGATTTTCAAGATGACATATATTCAGGAAAAATCAATAAAGCCATTAAATTTCCTGTTAATATTAATGCAAACCGAGCATTAGCGGATATAAAGAATTATCAAATTTTATTTAAAGATAATTATTTAAACAAGAATATTTCAGTAAAGGGTAAAAGAATAGATATTATTCCCGAAAAGAGGAATCTTTCTCAACTTATAACAGATGGAACCATAAACATTGATAGTAAAATTTGTTCATTCAATTTGAATATAAAGAATAATTTTAATTTCAAAAAAGACTCAGGTATCGGTGAATTTGAGGGAAACATAACAAATATTGATCTTGCAAGTATTGCTCCGTACTTAGATGCATTTACGGATTATAAAAACGCAAAAGGAAAAATTAATATTAATATAAGTTCTGAAAAAGAAAAAAACAAAAAAAATCTGACAAAACTCAATATTATTTTGAAGGACATTTCTATAAATGAAGGAATAGCAGAAAAACAAATTACAGCAAAAGGAATAACCACAATAACAGCAAATTTTTTTGCAAATAGAAAAAGTATAGAAATAGAAAATTTTCAAATGAATAATAGAGATTTTGGAGTTTTGGTAAATGGACAAATTCAAAATTACCAAAAAGAGAATCCGAATTTAAATTTGCAAATTACGATTTTGCCGACAAATGCAGAAAAAGCAATAGATTTAATTCCTCATGGAATTTTAAAAGAACTGGATATAGTAAAAGAATGTGGAGTATCAGGAGAAGTAAACGGATTATTTTCCATAAAAGGAAAGTTTCCGAGAATAGAAATGCAGGGGGATATTAAGGCAAGAAATGTCAAGGCTACCAGAAAATTCAAAAATACTCATACAGGGAAAATAGACATAAATTTTCACGATACAAAAGCAGAAATAGACGTAGAAGTTGATGCCGAAAATGGGGCAAAATTCCTGCTAAGAGGAACAGCAGATGTTGACAGGTCTGTTCCGAGTAAATTTGATATGCATACGGAAAACGGAAATTTACAACTTGATATGGTTAAAGCAATATTAGTTCCGATAAGTCAACTTTTCAGGTTTGAATTAGGTCCTGTACCGATGTTTCAAATCAAATCGGGAATAGGAAATGCAGAACTTCACATTTCAGGAACAAGAGAACTTGCATCAATATATGGATATGTTGATATTATTGAAGGGAAAGCAACATTTGACGGAATACAAGCAAATCTGGACAGAATAAATCTTAAACTTAATTTTAATGACAAAGAAATAGGATTTAAGACAAAAACGGCATTAATAAACAACTATCCGCTCAAAGTATATGGACTTTGTACGATATTAGGGGATATCAATTTACATATAGACTCAGATAGAATTAATGGAAATACGCTAAAAAAAATCGTCACGACAAGTTTTTACACAAAGGAAATGGCAAAACCATTAACAGCACTGGAAAAGATTAACGGTAATCTAAAAGTTTCAGTATTTTTGCACGGGCAAGTTGACAGATTTTCAAAAGATTTTGCGAAGGAAATGAAAAAACTCAAAATAAACGGTTTTGTTCAAATGTTTGAGAATTCATTAAAAATAAAAGAAATAGGAATACCTATTACATCAATTTTGGGCAAAATCGAATTCACAGAAACTGAAATAAAAGGAGAGAAACTAAAAGCGAAACTTGGTTCATCGCCGATAGATATAAACATTTCAGGAACGATACATCAAAACAACGACCAAAAATCAGACCTTTTAATTACAGCAAACGGAACAAGAATAAATTTTAGCGACACATTAAATTTTGTGGCAAAATCGAATTTTATAAACAATAAATCCTTAAATACCATACCCCAAATTAATGCTTATCATACATTAAAACTCAAAGCGAATATAAAAGATGATAATATTGATCTAAGGAAAATACAAGCAGAGTTAAAAGTCACATCATCAAATAAAAACGCACCTTTAAATATTTCCTCGGGAGAAATTATTATTAATGGTGGTAAAGCAATAATAAACAAACTCTCCGTAAATGCAAACAAATCAAAGATTAACATAAACGGAAACATAGATAAAATTTATGGCAAAAGGCCGATATACGAATTAGAAATAGACGGTTCAAATCTTTCCGTAAAAACGCTTTATGAGATAGGAACTTTTATTCCGCAAATAAAAACAAAAATCAAACGCTTTAAAGATATAACAGGAACACTTACGGCGGACATAAAAGCGACAAACAGAGGATTAGAAGGATATTTACATTTTAAAAATTTATCTTTCAGAGATATAAGAAGTGACATTCCGATGCATTTTACGTACTTGCCGATAAAATTCACAAACAGAGTAATAGCATTAAAAAATATTATCGGAGAAATAGGCAGGACTGGGGCATCACCTTTATTTGCAAATATCGAGATTGAAAATTATCAAAAAATTCCGATAATTAGAGGTTCAATATCGGTTAAGCCAACACCCTTATTTGTAGAAAGATATATCAACACAAAACTTTCCCACCCAATAAAATTAACCGGAGATGCAGGAATTAACATAAATATAAGTGGCTCAATAGATTCTTTGGGAATATTTCCAACGATAAAATTTAATAAAGATGCCGATATTTCTTATCTTTCAACCAATCTGGGAAATACGGATATTTTAAGGGAATTTTCCGGAGAAATAATTTTTAAACCGAACAGTATTAATATAAAGAAGCTAAATCACATTCAATACCCGATAGAAACCGGCGGAAGGAAAGCGGCAATTCCAATTTGGACATTAAATGGAACGTTAAAGAAGAGAAATAATTTATATTTACCGCAAGATATGTCATTTATAACACATCAAAAGTTGCCGGCGAAAGTACTAAATTTTGTATTCAAAAAATCTTTAATCAAAAGCGGAACATTTGATTGCATTCTTAAAATAAAGGATTGGCAAAAAAACCCAAAAATACTTGGAGTTGCGAACATTTCCAACGCAGAAATTCCGCTTTATAATATGGAAATCAAAAGCGGTAAATTTTTTGCAGACGACAGGTTAATTCACATTAAGGCAGACGGAGCCTTAGTTTCAAACAAATTTCAAATACAAACGGATATTGCAAATTCGTTTAATTTGCCGATTAAAATTGCAAAAGCAGAAATAAAGACAGAATATTTAAATCTTTCTAAATTAGTTTCAGTAATTAATCAATGGAGTATTGATTCATATAAAGATATGAAATTAAAAGCAGCAGTTTCAACGATAAAGATATCAGACATATTTGTTGAAAAAGGATATTTTTCTGCGAAACACATAGATTTTAGAAACTGTCCGATAGAAGATTTTCAAGCAAGTTTTTCGCTTGATAAGAACTCTGTTTTAAAGATAGAAACAGATAATTTCAAAATTGCAAACGGAAACACATCAGGAAGGATAACACACAATGTAATAAGTGGGGAAACGACGAGCAATTTACGAATGCGAGGAGTTGATTCCAATGTAATAGCAACATCATTTTTAGGATTAAAAAATCAAATCACAGGAAAACTTGACGGAAACGCAAACATATCGACCATAGGGTTAAATGATAGCGAGAGATTGAAGAATGCCAACGGAATAATCGGATTTCATATGGAAGACGGAACTATTCCAAAACTGGGATCAATAGAATATCTTTTGCGAGCGTCAACACTTATTCGTTCGGGATTAACATCACTTTCCGTAAATAATTTAATTGAACTTTTAAAGCCATTCAAGACAGGAAACTTTTCAAAAATATCAGGTTGTTTATATGTTAAAAACGGTATATTAAAAGATATTGCAATATTTTCACAAGGGGAAAACTTAAGTTTATATATTACCGGCGATTACAATATTACAGAAAGTGAATCGCATGCATTTATATACGGAAAACTGGGTAAAAAGACGGAAGGTCTTTTAGGACCACTGGGCAATTTATCTGCAAGTACAATATTTGCGTTAATTCCACGTTCTGACAACATAACAGAATACGAAAAAGAAATTTCAAAGATTCCTGATATTGATTACAAAAATCAAGATGTCAGAATTTTCAGAGCGACTGTTGACGGAGATATTAATCTGGATAATGTATCAACTTCTTTCAAATGGATAAAATAGCATAGAAACTTTTTTTATAAAATTTCGTCAAAAATAACGAAAAGAGTAAAGGAAGTGTGAAATGAAAGAATATACAAACGTGGGTTTAATGCTTGAAGAAGACAAAATCATTGATTTTGGGAGAGAAGAAGACGAAAGAGGGGAGATTCAAACATTTAGTACAATTTCTTATAAAGATGATATTTTGCAATCGTATTTAAAAGATATAGGGAAAATAAAACTTCTAAAGACAGAAGAAGAGCTAGAACTTGGAAGACTGACGGCAGAAGGAGATTTAAAAGCGAAACAGAAATTAATTCAATCAAATCTAAGATTAGTAGTTAGCATTGCAAAAAAATTTACAGGACAGGGCGTACTATTTTTAGATTTAGTACAAGAAGGTTCATTAGGATTGATAAGAGCGGCGGAACGGTTTGATTACAGGAAGGGATTTAAGTTCAGCACTTATGCAACTTGGTGGATTAAACAGACTATAATAAGAGCCATTGCTAATAATTCCAAAACGATAAGAATACCTGTTCATATGGCAGATAAAATAAGAAGTTTCAAAAAGACAAAAGCAATTTTGAGCAAAAGATTTGGGCGAGAAGCGAGCATTGAAGAAATTGCAGAGGCAATGCAAATTTCTCAGAAGAAATTAAATAATATTATTTCAGCAATGCAAAAGGATCCGGTAAGTCTGGAAACACCAATAACGGACAATTTAACGCTAAGTGATTATTTAGAAGATGAAAATTCCGAATATCCTGAAAAAAATGCGCAAAAATATTTTCTTCAAAAAGATGTAAAAAAAGTCTTAATGGAATTAAACAGCAGAGAACAAAAGATTTTGACAGAGCGATTTGGAATTAACGGAGAAAAGCCAAAAACGCTAAAGCAAATCGGAGAGGAAACAGGGTTTTCAAAAGAGAGAATAAGACAAATAGAAAACTTTGCACTATTAAAACTTCGACAATCAAAACATAAAAAGCAATTAAAAGAATATATAAAATAAATTAAAACTGTTGCCAAGTGAAGATTTCTGTCAGAAGAACCGCAACTTGTTTAAATACACAACTTGAAAATTATTACACGGAATGCTATCATTAAGCGAAAGAAATATAGGACAGTTATGAGATATACAAGTTGTCACTGGATTAGCGGAGGACTGGATTTTAGGGCAAATTCAATTGTTTTGTGTTGTTTTTCTTGGCTACAAGGTTATGATGAATATGTTTTAGTCAATGATTATCATGGCGGAAAAATTAATTGGCAAGAACTGTTTGAAAAGAAAAAAAAACTGATAAATTTGCAAAAAGAAGGAAAGACAGCAGATTTTTGTAAAAATTGTATCTATCAGGAAGAGAGAGATTGGGTTGATGACGATAGTATAAATTGTTTACTTTTTAATCATTGGACGAAATGCAATTCTGCTTGTACTTATTGCGATTTTGGGAAAAATCATAAGTATTATAACAGGCAAAAATCATACAATATTTTACCAATTTTGGAAGAAATGCGAGAAAATGGCATTTTAAAAGTTACGGAAGGAAGTTTTATTTCATTTGGAGGAGGAGAACCAACGGTATTAGAAAATTTTGATGAAATTTTAAATCTTTTAATAGATGTCGGATTTAAAAACATTAGAATTAATACATCAGGAATAAAATACTCCAAGGCAATTGAAAACGGCTTAATGAAAAATGCCATAGATATTGTTACCTCAGTAGATGCCGGTGAACAAAAGATTTATAAAACAATTAAACAAGTTGATTGTTTTGACAGAGTATGGAATAACCTTAAAAAATACACAAAATCGGCAGCCCAAAAGACAAATGTAAAAGCAAAATACATAATAATTCCGGACATTAATGACACAAAAAAAAATATTGACGACTTTTTTGAATGTGTGAAAAGGCATGAATTGAGTGCGGTTTCTTTTTCTGTTGAAAAATATTGGTCGTGCAATACTCCACAATTAGCTAATACTCAAAAGGCAAAAGAGATTTTTAATCTTCTTTTATATGCTGAAAATAAAACAAAAGAACTCGGCTTAAATCTTGAAATATATAGTGAAGGTCTTGGATTTAAGAAATTAATGAATTTTTCAAATAACTAATATCCATAAATCCGAAAGTCCAACCGACACTAAAACCGCTCTCTTGAATTTCTTCACAAAAGCCGCTACTTTTTAATTTTTTTTGTATAGTAATACGATACAACCAATAAAATTGCACCCAAAATCAAAAATTCTATTAATTTATATACTGTTTCAATATTTACCAAATCGAAGAAAACAATTTTCAAAACAGAAATGATTGTTATCCAAATACCGGTTATTTTAAAAGCTTTAATATTTTTAAAAATACCAACAGACATCAATATTCCGGCATAAACCAGCCAAGCCGATGATAAAATTATATTAAGCCCCAAACCGTTTGCCAACAAGTAATCCTTTGTTTCACAGTGAACAAGAATTGCACCAATAAACGCCGACAAATATTGGAAAAAATCTTTGTTCCAATTTTCTTCTCCTTTTGAAAAGAAAATACATGTTCCCATTGCCAACAGAAAACCGAAAAATCTTATATTTACAACAGGAATAAAATCATTTAACGGAGAATAATTCCAACCGCTAACCACGAGTATTATCAAAGAGATAAGACCAATAACATAACCTGCTGCAAGCGTCAAAATATTTTTAGACTTTAAATAAAATTGTTTCATATTAATTGCATATACCAAACCAACAATTGACAAAGTAAGATTATTTACAAAATGTCTATCCAACTCAAATTTTTTCAGAATGGTTAATGCCTCAAAACCTGCCCATAAGTACGTAAAAGAAACATATAAAAGTTTTAGCACAGTTTTATATATTTCATTATTTTTGTAAAAAACTTTTTCGGTAATAATTGCAGAAATAATAGGAATTGCAAATTTCAAAGTTCTTTCATTAAAAAATATTTGATAACTGTTATTTGAAATATTTGAGAAATCAAATAATACGGATAAAAACGACACCGACAAATACGCAATACCCCATTTTTCAAGATATTCAATCTCATATTTTTTACACAAATAAACAAATAACAAAGCCATCAAGGCATATAAAGCCGTCTTTATTACATAATCATCAAGCAAAAATATCGTAAAAATAGGCAAAGCGAAGAATAAATAACACCAATTTTTCATAGAAATAACTTCAAATTTTTTATATAGAATTATTGAAGCCAAAGCACAGAGAATCGTACAGATAACTTTTAAATATGCATTTTCAATAAAACAAGCCTGAATTGAGGAAACAATCAAAAATACAATACTCCAATTAATCATAAAGTTCATATTGTATTTTTTTGCAGTATAAATAATAGACAAAGCTTCAATAAGCCAACAGATAAAACGAATTTGAACATTATCAATACAAAAAATCGCAAATCCCATCGACAACAGAACGTTGTAAACATAAACTTTCGAGATATATCTGTTTTTTTGAGCGATAAAATAAGAAAATACAGCATAAATAAACGCTATTCCCATTAAAATAGAACCTATTATCAAAGGATTATTAAAATGGAAAATGTAATTTACAAGCAATAACAGGCACCCGAAATTAAGCCACGTTAAGCAAATATCACTTTTGTTCATTTCTCCTTGCGGGTTTAAGAAATCGTTGACGATGTAAACACCCCAAAGTAAAAACGGCAAAATTATATTAATTTCCGAATGAGAAACAAATGAAACAATAGAAACAATAATGCCCGTTAGAAGCAAATTAACACAATTAACCCAAGATTTATCCCTGTTTTTGACAATATACGCAACTCCGACAATATTTACAAAGATGAAATAGGAAAATAGAAATGTTGCAGAAACAGATGAATTAATAAAAAACGGATTAAGATAACCACCGAATAACCCAATTAAAATGGTCGAGAAGGAATTATATTTCTGCGCAACGAAATTTGTCGCCAATACAAGCAAAACACCTATTATTGCTGCAACAGAAACAGATAAAACATTATAAAGAGTACAACCGCAATAAGTCGTTATGAACAACACCGCAAACGACGTCCCCATAAGGACTTCAGAATATTTTTTCATGACCTCGTCTTTATGGATTTTAATTGAGGCAAATAACATTGCTAAACCGATTAAAGAAGAAGAAATAATCTTCATTTCCGGACTTGTCCATACAACTAATTTTAAGAAAATACCAATCCCGATAATTAAAGCGACAGCCCCAATTTTGTTAAAGAGATTTCCCATAAAAAATTTTTCAAAATTAAAAGCCGATTTTTCAGAATCAAATATTTGATTTCCGGAAGAAGCAGAAGTAATTTTTTCTTCCTTAATAAACATTTCTGATGAATCGTCTATAACCTTCAAATCAGAAACAATTTCTTGTTCGGGCAATTTTTCCGACATAGGAACAGCATTGTCAGCTACTGTTTTTTCCTCTGTTTTTTGGTCAGAAAGCACATTACCTACAGAAAAACCTCTTTGCTCCTATAATGTTTTAACTCTTTCTTTTAAATTTACTATTTTATTATTAAGATTATTTTCAATGTTATCGCATTGTTTTTAAGCACAAAAACACAAATAAAAAGACAAAATATCAAAAATATCGACATCTCAACTCCTGATTAAATCTCAATGAACATTAAAATCATTATATATTTTTTTTGAAAAATCAATACCTTTCGACATTATGCCCATCAAAGAAACACTGAAAATCATCATAAAAATTGATTTATTCAAACACCTTATTTATTAATATGAAATGTATGACAGTTTCAGCAAATATTGATTTTTATATAAAAAATTCACTGATAAACGGAAAAGTTTGTCGTTTTAATAAACCTATCGTAAATTTCTATATTCAAGCAATTGCGGCACCAATTGAAAACAATAAAAAAGAAGAATACTACATGATTATTAATGATGCTGCAAAAATATGGAATAAATTTTCTCCGATAAAATTCAACCGAATTACATCGCCACAAACAGCAGATATTATTATTCTATGGACAAAAGTCGGTATAAAATTTGAAGGAATGTGTAAATTTCCAAGTATAATTGCCTCAGAAATTCGTAAAGTCACTATTGAAATAGGTTTGCCAAACGAAAAATCTCCCAAAACAATCAATAATCAGACAATTCTTCATACCGCATTACACGAATTTGGACATGCAATAGGACTTGGTCATGGAATTGACGAAAATGATTTGATGTATGTTCCACATACTAAAACGCTTAACTTACCAAGCGAAAATGATATTTTTGTTTTAAAAACTCTTTATAAAAACCCTATAGGTACAACATTTTTAAATTTAATCAAATAAAAAGCGAACCTTTGAAAAGTTCGCTTTCTTTTACCATACATTCACTAACACTATGCGGCCATTGCTGTTTCTTGTTCTCCGGAAAGAGAATCGCTACCGATATCATTTATTACACCCAAGAGCATATTATCGAAGGATAATTTTTCGTTATCTAAATACTGTTTTGCATTGATATTATTAAGTTCAACAACATTTCCGTTTCTATCCGTCAATTTATAAACAGAAACACTACCTGTTTGCTCTGCATCTGCAACATATTTTGTTTCAACAGAATCACTATTAACCTTTAAACCAAGACCCTGACAAGCACTTCTGACCTCATCAGAATTTTGTAAATTTGTCGTGCGGAAAAGATTCATTGCTTTTTGGTGAACAGTAGTTCCTCCGGAAAAAGCATCAAGATTTTTTGACTTTTCGGGATGAAAAACGTCCATCTTATCCAATCTTTGCATTACATCATAGGCAACACCTTTCGGAAATACCTTTTTCTGAACTGATGTTAATAAATTATTAGTTGAATAGTTTGACATTTTTCTCTCGCTCTCTTTTCTCTCTTTACATATATATAAAGTATATACTTTAAAAAAAATTGCCTTTTTATTTTTGATTTATTAAGAAATGTAAACATGCGTAAACATGGACACCACATGGGTTTTAAAACTTTTCAATTTTGGAAAAAAAGAAGTAAAGTGAGCAATTAAAGAAGATTATTTTAAAATTCGCAGAAAAAAAGACTCCCAAACAGGAGTCTTTTTATACTGATTTTTTTTACAGATTAACCGATTTTTTTGTAACCTTCTTTTGCTTCAATTTCATCAGCTTGTTCTCTTGTGAAGATACCGCCTTTTTCAGCCAAGTATGCACCGTAAGCTTTAACTTTATTGAATAACTCAGGCATAGTTTTATCAAGGCCTCTGCGTTCCATAATAAATCTGTAAGTATCCATTAAGTTCAAGCCATAACCATCTTGAACGGCTTTATGATAATTTTCTTCATAATTTTTTTCAAGTCTGCATCTGTATTCATCTTCAACAGGATTTTTCCAGTGAGTATCAACTTTATCACGTCTGCCGAGAACATCATTGTAGAAAGTGAATTGATTTTTAACGTTGAAACATTCTGCAAATTTACCTAACGTAAATTTTCTGTTATTTTCATTAACATTGTTGTTGTCTTTAAAGAGAGTCCAATCAGGAGTATCAAAAACTCTCATCAAAGCACCGACGTTTTCTTCTCTGATTTGAGGAGTTTCAGCACATTCAATAACACTTTCTCTATCGTGATTGTTTGTACCGATTAACATTTTATCGTCTGTTAAACCAACTTGTTCTTTCAAAAATCTTGTATTTTTCCAACCGATATTTTGGGCATCATTTCTTTCTTCAACCATTGTTAAAACAACCATGCCCTTCATTTCTTTCAAAACGTGATTATTTTTGATTAAATCGAAATCGGTTGAATTTGCGTCAAATTCATATACTAATTTTCTTTGGTCAAAATCTTCACCCTTAATTTCAGTTGCGGTATCTTCAAACATTTTGATAATTTTTGAAGTAGCATCAAGATGTTGCATACCGTTTCCTTTGTCGAACAAAGGTTTAGCATAAGACCAACCCACATCAAATCTGATACCGTCAGCTCTCATCAGGTTAAGTGCTGTTTTATCTTTCAAAAGTTTGTGAGCGGGAGAATCATCTTTTTGAGTTAATGATTCAACGTCAAGAACCGGAAGCCCCCAGCCTAATGAAGCCTTGTTGCCGTTATTTCCGTCGAGGAAAGCATCGGGGTACATACATTCTTCTGCCCAAGAGAAACCGATTGCCATATCAACAAACAAATCCATTCCCTTGTCGTTCAATTCTTTCTTTGCTGCAGCAACTTCTTTTTCAGCAAGGAATTGTTTGAACTTGAAAAATTCAATTTCATCAGCATGATCTTTTTTCATTTGTTCAAATTCAGGCATTTTTTGTGCTCTTACAGCCGGATCTTTGTCAAAACCTTTGAAGAAGTCAAGTTTATTTTCTTTTCTCAATGTTGGGAAAAGTGCTGCTCTTGTTTGAATATCATCAATATCAACAGGTTCTTTTTGTACCTTATATGATTCAAATTCGTTTCTTAATTGTTGTAATTCAGGAGTTGCTTGCATTTCTTTGAAGTTTTTAAAAGCAACCTTTAATGGTTCATTTATAGGATAATTTTCGGGATCTTGTCTGTTTAATTCATTAGCATAGTCAATTTTATTGTCGCCAACTTTGTTTGCATTATGGCTGGCAACCATTTTCTTAGCTTCAGATTCTGGAAGAATTGAACCATATTCAGGTTTTGTAAGATTAAACAAATTAATATTATCTTCACCTAATGTCATGGCAGAACGTTGATAAGAACCGTAATATCCTTGTCCTGTATATGCAGGTCTGGAACCTAATTGTCCGGCAGGGAAACTTTTAATAGCATTTGCGCCTGCATAAACTTGCAATAATTCGCACATTCTAACAGTTTCTTTTGAATTTAATTTACCAACACCGGTATCTTGACCTTCTGCTGAAGGATTACCTGCTGCATATATTTTCCCTACGGAAATAGCATCTTCATGTCCTAATGCTTGTCTAACTTCTTTAATTAATGCTTTCTGGTCTTGTTCTTGACGTGTCGAAAGCGCGTTACCGAAACTTACCTGAGAAATAGTATTAATTTTCATTTATTACAACTCCGAATTCTTATCACACTTGTATAAATTTTAACACAACAAGAAAAAATTAATTGACCGCTTTTGTGTCTTGTATGAAGTTATGTAACAGAAAATTTCGAAATTCAATCATCGTATAAAACGCTATATTGGCAAGCGTTTCAAAAATTTCTCACCAACATTACAACGAAAAATTTCAAACTTTAACAAAAGTTTACATGCTTATATCAGCATGGCTTGGAATATATTTTTAAACACGAAATGCGAAACGAAAATTAATGATTAGCGGTGTTTTTTTCTTCCTGCAATTTTTTACGTTTTCTTCTTCTCATCAAATCAGTAAAAGCCTCAAGTCTTGTAATATAGCCGGCTTTACCGGTTTGCTCGTCCATAATGAGAGTTAATATCGGTATTTCACAATTTTCTCTCATTTTAGGAAAGATATTTTGCGTAACAATTTCCGGCATGCAAGTAAAGGGGCTGACATGTATTATACCGTCGATACCTCTTTCATTAGCAAATGCTACATCACTGATTGATTCTAAAGAATCACCGCCTATATCTCTCATAAGATAAGGTCTTGCAAGCCTGAATGCTCTTTCCAAATGAGTTTCACCTTTTTTAAACCATTTAGGAATGATAGCATCTTTTAAGAAACTTGAAACAGTCAAACTAGTTCTCGTTTGAACGCCCATTTTACCGAGTTCTCTGTTAATATTTTGATTGGAAAAAGGATCGAGAACGACAAAAATCTCCCCTGTGATATCAACATATAAGACATCACGTTTTTCATCAATAGGAGTTTCCTTAATCATTCTGATTGTTTCTTTTTCTGCTTTAACAAGTTCTTTTATTGAAAATGCTTTATCAAAAAGTTCAAGACCTTTGTTGAATGCTTTTTCAGCGGTACCGAAAGTAATTTCTCTTGCTCTGTAGTAGGAGAGGACTGTTTCAACCCTATCCAGAGCAAAAACAAACCTTACCGCAGTATAAATCGCATCAATTCTTTGAAAAATTGAAGAATGAGGATTTGCTTGTTTTAAATAATTATACATACCTTTAAAACCGTCATATAAAGAAAGTTCAAGGTATCTGTTTTTATAGCCCAAATCTTTCAAAACATTTTCTATACATTGTCCATACTCACCCAATCGACAAATTCCGGGAGATGTAATCATAGAAACGTAATCCGCTCCACCTTCTAAAGCTTCGATAAAATTACCCAATATCAATTTATAAGGCAAACAAATTGCTTCAGGCGCATATTTTACACCGAGAGAGAGAGTTCTTTTATTTGTATAGGGAGGAACATAAGCAACAACACCCAACTTTCGCAGAGCCGCACGCCAAACATACGACACTGTTCCCATATGAGGAAATGCTATTTTTAATTTTTTTTTGGGCATTGTTTCACTTCTTATTTTTATTATATTTCTAAAACGTAACCACCGTTGTCCGCATTAAACAATACATCTTCGTTGATTTTTTGTCTTAAATTTTTAATGTACTTATAAACATAATCTCTGGGTAATTCCAAAAGTGCCGCCATATCTTTAGCATACACTATTTTTCCCTTATTTTGAACAAGATAATCGAAAATCAATTGTTCTCTCGGAATAAGCGGTTTTTTAAACGTAATATTTGTAACTGTATCTGTTGTTACATTTTCAGAAACAGATTCTTTCTTCACTTCTTGAATTTCAGCAACTGCTTTTACCGGCTTAACTGTTTCTTTTGAGTCTTCTGTTTTAACTTTTTTTACCGGTTTAACAGTTGTTTCTTTTTTAGCTTTTGGTTCTTTGTTTTCAAACATTGTATGCAAAGTCAAAGTTTCCAACTTTTCAGCTCGAACCATATAATCAGTATTTGAAGACATTGAGTGCAGAGAACTTGTCATTACCTTATCTATCATATCATTTGTATGTTTTTCGCCTTGAATAACTTTGCCCAATCTTGCAGCATATTCTTCAAGCGTAATTTTTTCAAGAGAACTTCTCCATTGACGAACTTCTTCTTTAGTAAGGTATTCTTGCATTCCGACTCTCCTTGACTATATATCTTTGTCTTTTTAACCATTCTTATTGAAGAAACAAAAATTTCTTCTAACATTCTTATCGTATCATAATAAATTTTGAAAATCTCAAAATATTTAGTATCGTAAATTTTTTTTTATTTTTTTTACATTTGATACAAACCCCTTTACAAGAATAATTTTTGAAGTATTTTACTTATTACTTAATTTTTATGTTATTTTAATAACAAGAATTTAGAAATTTTTGAGGGAAAATGAAAAAAGAACAAAATTATTGTCTGAAAATATTAAGTCTTATTTTTGTTATTGCAACCATATTTTATGTATTTTACGCATCTTGTTCTTGTCGAGGATTGTACCTTGACGGCTCATTTTGGTTAATTATGTTTTTAGACAGAATTGGTGATGACATATATTCAATTCAAACTTATTTATCAAGACCAAGATTTATGTGTTTTTATCTTATTCATTTTCCTATAAATTTTGTAGGATTCTTTTTCAGAGATTTAACCGATAAAATTGTATATTCAACTATTTTTTCTTTTACCATGTTTATATTACCTGTTTTGGGATTATGGTGGAACTACGAACTTACCAAAAGAACAAAACAATATGCTATTTTATTTTGGAGCATTTTTACATACGCAACTATGATTTTGCTGTATCAAATTTTTTCTGTTGTAGAAACTGCTATTTGCCTTCCTTTTCAATTCGTTTTACTTAATTATTTAGTCGGAAAAATCAACTATACAAAATTGGATAAAATCGGTATTTTCTTTTTAATAATTTTGCAATTTGGAATTTATGAACACACCTTGTTTGTAGGTGCCACAATGTTTGCAATAATGTTTCTTTGCTTATATGACGAAGAAAACTACAAAAATTTGATAACAAAAATCATAATAGGTGCCGGTTCTCTCGCAGCATCTGCTTATACTTTATTTTTCATTCTTTTATCAAGAGAAGAACAGTCCGAATTTGGTAGATTTCTTACAGAAGCAATTAATTTCTGGCATTTATGGAATAAAATAAATATATTGGTAACTATTGTTTCTGTTTTGTTGATAGTTGCATTAATAATATTTGCAAGAAAAAGCAAAAAAATTTCTGATATCACTGTTTTGTTAATGGGATTAATATACACTTACTTATTAATCTACATGTTTGGAAACTTGCAAACATTTATCAATCCGATTTATGAACAACATACAAGAACAATTCCGGTATGGTTTGTACCTCTGGTATTCTTTGCGTTTTTCATTGCAAAATTTAAAAAAGTACCTGAAAAAAAATTATTATTTGAAAAGTTATACATACCTGTTCTTTTTTGCGGAATTACACTCACTTTTTGGCAAATCGTAACAACTTATTATTGGAATGAAAATGTTTCATACATGAAAGATTGTATGAAAAATTGCGAAAACTCGATATATATACCTTCCCAAGAAAAAAATGAAGAAATTTCATCTTTCTTCAGCCCGACACTGAGAAGATTTATTTGGAATGCAAATTTTGTCAGCACCGCATTGGCACTGGAACCTGACTTTCAAATCGAAAAAATCATTATTCATTATGATGAAGAGTCTGTTGACAAAAACAATCCATCCAAAAGAGGTCAACAATTTGTCGACTTGGGAAAAGGAGTAATCGGAATGCCCTACGATAGAGTTATTAATATTGAAAACAAATTTTGGGATTTAACAGAACCTGCAAAAGCTCTTGATAAATATAATCAGGAAAATTCCGTCAAAACTCTCAGAGAAGAAAATAACGGCTTAATAGAAGAAATTGTGAACAGAAGAAAAAATATATAAAAATAGTTTCGCCTAACAACAACGAAACCATTTTTTACAATTTTACAATATAAATTATTTTACGATATCTTTTTTCGTAATTACACCTGTTTTAGGATCAATAAAAAATCTTCTTCCATAAAAATCAGAAGCAGAAATCATTCCGTCAATTACACTCATTTGTTCAAAACAATAAACCATTTTCATTTCAGGGAAGGCTTCTTTTATCGGTTGAACTTGCCACTTGATGATGCCGTTTGCGGAATAACAATAAATATTGTCTAAAGTATTATCATTATTCGGAATTGCCAATAAAACCACAACATCATCACCAATAGTTTTAAATTGTCTGATATTATGGTCAAATTTTATATTTTTTCCATTCAAAACTAAAATATTTTTATCAATTTGAACATTTAATTCCATAAAATACCTCACATTCAATGGTAATTATAACATTTATTACCTGAAAATCAACTCATCGTTTTATAAAAAAACCGAGGATTTTATTCCTCGGTTTTAATATCTTTTTTGGTGGGCAAATCCCTTTCGTTACCGAACTCACCGACCCTTTGTCCCATAAGGTCAAATTGGACACCGCCACCTTTACCCCAACCGTCTAAAGGATTACATAAACCTGTTCGCATGTGCGTACCTTTAGGGATAGTGACATCGCACATCATTTTAGGCTCTTGAGGTAATGCAAATTTATCTTGAATTTCTTTCGGAGTTAAACCTTCTATATCTGACTTTTTCATTACCCAACCGCCGGTCATGCCTGAGTTTTCACCGTCATAAACCCGACAGAATGTCGTATCTTCTTCTAATTGGATTTCCTGAACTTTGGATTTTGGTAAATAAGGCGGATTATCATAATCCATAACCTCTTGCCACCATTTATTCGTTTCATCTCCTGTAGTTTCTCTTACAACAGTACAATTAATTCCTTCCGTGTAATTGAGACCTTCCGATTTATCGGCAGGTTTTGAAAAATTAATACTCGCCAAAGCTAAAGATCTGGCAGCACCGGAACATAGCGAAGAACATACTTCCTTCTGATTTTCCGTTCTGTTTGGCACCTTCGGCAACTCAGCTTTACTACTTTCACAACGACTAAGCGATTGCGATATCCTCACGGAAGGCAAAGAATAATTCGTGTTCATTTGTATAAAAACCCTTCAAAATTTCTCTTGCTATATGTATCGGCATTTATAAAAATTTCTTTAATTTTTTTCTCTAATTTTTGTCTATTGTTAACTATTGTAAAGAGAAATCTCAAAAAAGTATGTACTCAAAAGTCTTTAAATACGGAAGAAATATGTTTATGGTACTATAAGAAAGTATGGAAGAATGCTTATTAATTTTAAATAAAATAGATTCATTTCTTTGGGGTGTTCCTTTAATTATATTGCTTATGGGAACAGGTATTTATTTGACCGTAAGATTGGGATTATTACAGGTTTTCAAATTACCTTTGGCTCTTAAATTGATTTTTAAAGCGGAAAACAAAGGAAAAGGCGACGTTTCAAGTTTTAAATCGCTTTGTGTCGCACTTGCCGCAACCGTCGGAACAGGAAATATTGTTGGCGTTGCTACCGCAGTTAAAATGGGTGGCCCCGGAGCATTGTTTTGGATGTGGATTGCCGCATTTTTCGGCATGGCAACAAAATATGCAGAAGGTTTGCTCGCTATAAAATATCGCTCTGTCGATAAAAATCGTAATATTTCAGGCGGTCCGATGTATTACATCAGAAAAGGAATGGGAGAAAAATACAAACCGCTGGCAACATTTTTTGCTTTCGCCACCATGCTTGTCGCATTTTTAGGAATTGGAACATTTCCTCAAGTTAATGCCATTATTGACAGTGTAAATATCTCTTTTGGTATCTCAAAATTGACGACTAACATTATTCTGACAATAATTGTCGGCTCAATTATTTTTGGAGGATTAAAAAATATTGCAAAAGTTACTTCTAAATTAATACCTTTTATGGCTATATTTTATATCGTTATTTCTCTCATTGTAATTTGTACTAATTTCCATGCCATTCCTGATGCAATCAGATTGATAATTAAAGATGCTTTTACGGGAAGTGCCGCTATTGGAGGTTTTACAGGTTCAACGATTATGATGGCTATGCAAAACGGTGTTGCGAGAGGTATTTTCTCAAATGAAGCAGGTCTTGGCTCTGCACCGATTGCCGCTGCAGCAGCAAAAACTAATCAACCTGCCGAACAAGGTTTAATCTCTATGACAGGAACATTCATCGATACTATCATCGTATGCTCAATGACAGGTCTTGTACTGGTTCTTACCGGTGTATGGTCAGGAGAATACAGCGGTGCAGCAATGACTTCCGCTGCTTTTGTACAATGCTTCGGCAATATCGGAAGTATCTTTTTAACAGTTTCTCTCGTCCTTTTTGCATTTACAACTATTTTAGGTTGGAATTACTACGGAGAAAGAGCCTGCGTATATTTATTCGGAATTAAAGGAATTACTCCGTATAGGATTATTTTTATACTTATGGTCGCTGTCGGTGTGTTCCTAAAACTTGACATCATATGGGTTTTAGCAGACATTGTGAACGGCTTAATGGCATTACCAAACTTGATTGCTCTCATCGCACTATCAAGTGTAGTCGTACAAGAAACAAAACTATATATTAACAATCTGCTAAGCAAGTAAATAATACCTCAATAAATTTTGGATTGCTTCACTACGTTCGCAATTGTACATGTCAATCAATTAGTTACATTTTTGTAAAAACTCTTTAGGT
>CAZKAS010000005.1:0-63213 GCA_964550875.1 uncultured Muribaculaceae bacterium
TCTGCTTTTTTAATCATTGTTTTTCCCTTTCTCTTTAATAACCGCAAGCATACCAAGCTTGCGTACCTGTCGTTCTGACTAAGGAAGAAGTACTAAAACCATTTAATGTTTTAGTTGCGATTGTCATAGCCGCAACACCGTCAACGTAGAATGCAACATTAAGTAGTGTATAATTAACGTTTGTAAACGGCTTTAGAAAATTAACAGTAGCATTTTGTACTGATTGATGACACCCTTGCTCAATCCAACCGTCAGAATAAACCGTGTACCAACTCGGCAGAAGAGCGGTAGAAGATTTTTCAACAACGTATCTCTTAACGGAACTTTTGTCAATTTTTTCGTTTAAACTTGTAGCCCAAGCGGACCAATCCATTGCAGATTGATTTATTGAACCTGTTGCAACAACGACAAAATAGCGTAAGCGGACGTTGTCGCCTTGAACTTTGGCTCCGGTTTGATAAGTCGACGAAGAACGGGAAGCGGAAAAAGAAGTTATATATCCATACCAATCGCCTTCTGCATAAGGTACGTGACCCGCAGTATCCGTTTGAAATGCTCCTGTGGAGGCGACATCTTGCGCAGCCTGAAATGTACCTGTAATGTTAGGCAAACTTTCTTTGTAAGCCTTACCGATTTCGGTATCGCTCAGAGCCTGTGTAATGTACGCACCGTCTTTAATTGTCGGAACTTTAAATTTATTGTTCGTTGTATCTACTGCAAACTTCGCACACTGCCCATAATTGGAAATATCTTCCGCATATTCTGCGTACGTGCAAGTTGCAAGTCTGGCTGTACTACCATTGACAACCTCTTCCCCATCAATCTTAACTGCAAATTCTTTTAAATCCATTGTCATATCAGGAGCAGCAAAACTGTTAGTTTTTCCAAAATAAATCTGTGGGTTGTATGTAATTTTGTCAGTAGAGGCGAAACGATACTTTTCTTCATAATCCGCGCCGTTAACGGATAATTTAAGGTAATAACCGCTTCCGTCATAGCCGATTTTTGCTTTGTATTTTTTATTGTTTTCAATCAGAATCGCTGTTTCGTTTGAAAATAACATATCTGTTGCATCAACACTTTTGTTTTTCCAGATGCTAAAATTAATTTTCCCCGTTGCTCTAACGATAAATCTT
The DNA here is from genome assembly GCA_964550875.1 of uncultured Muribaculaceae bacterium. Classification (GTDB taxonomy): domain Bacteria; phylum Cyanobacteriota; class Vampirovibrionia; order Gastranaerophilales; family Gastranaerophilaceae; genus RUG841. The sequence goes on from CAZKAS010000005.1 coordinate 1,137, forward strand.
ATTGAGTTTTTCGTATAATCTCCGCTAACAATCCAGTTATTGTCCGTTAAAGTGTTAGTAGTAAAAATAGGAGTTGTAATTTCCCAAGTTTCGGCTTCAGAGAAGTTGAAGGAGTCTGCCGTTCTTACGTAGTTATTACCGTTTGTTAAACCGCTTGCAATGCCGTCAGGGGTCAAGTTAGGATTTCCGACAGTTGCAAAAGCGGAGGAGTTAAAGGCACCGCCTGTCAGATAATCCTCCCATAAATCGGAGAATTGAGATTTAGCATATTCCGCACCGTTACAGGGCAAGGTATTTTCAGGTGTCCAACCGGCAGAACATATACAAGGGAAAATTGCACCGACAGGCAATTTCCCTTCGTTTAATTTTTCAATGCCTTCTTCACTTAAATTATCAAGGTCAATATTGGCTTTGTTTATTACTGCTTGCTCTGTTTCAAGTGCTTTTTCTGCTGCAATAACGGCTTGATTTTGAGCAATTATTGCTTGTTCTTCTGCTGATATGGCATAACCTTGACATTCATCATGAATTTCATCAAGTCTGCTTAATTTTTCGGCAGCTTTATTTACTTGTGTCAATTTTGAATTAATTTCATCTTCAAAGTTTTCAATCTGTTTGTCAGTATCTTCTTTGTTTCCCTGAATTTGAGTTGTAATTTCAGAAGCAAAACTTGATTTAAAAGTTTCAATATTATAGTCCATATCTTGAAGTGAACAAGATATTCTGTCAAAAGCGTTTTCAATTTCGGAAGCCTGAAATCCGCTTGATGTTGAAAAATTCTTTTCTTGAAAATGTGAAGATTTTCTTGATATTTCAATATCGTAAAAGTCAGAATATGCAACGTTTGTCGTAACGTTACCGCCAACTACACTTGCATTAATTGTATAATCAGAATTTTCTGTTAATATCGTTTCTTCTTTTGTTTCACGCTTGATAAGCGTAACAATCAAATCATTATATTTGAGAGTTTTACTGTTCTTATGCACCTGAAAATCAAAAGGAAAATCTTTTGTTGCACCGTTACATTTGAGCCTGACAGGCTCATAGTTCTTTTCGTTTGTCATTTTTATACCTCACTTTTATGCTTGTAACTTTATTAAGGCGGTATGGAATTATACCTACCGTCTTGTTAAACTTACTATTTAGCCGTACTTTATATTTACGTGCGTAGCACTCCTTTATTTCTTTCCGATAATATGTTTAGCCCTGTAATCTGTATATCCAAACATCTTTAATACACCTTGTTCATTTTCACCCGTAAATACATCACCAACACCTGACCCCATAGTTGCCAATGCATTTGTGTTATAGCCCAAACCAAGTTGAATAAGTAAGTACGCTATTGATTTTAAATAATCTCCTGCGTCTAAATCTTCTTTCGCAAGTTTGGAGATTTCTTTTTCGATATCTCCAATCAATGGAGTTGTTTGAACCATATTTTTTTCTTTATATACAATTTTATCCATTGCATACTTATATATGTCACCTATGAACGGAATACCGTCTGCGTTGAGATTGAATATACTTGATGTCAAATCTTTTATCAAATCATCATCATCTCCGGTAAACAAAAACCTAAACAAAGAACCAGACGTTGCCACTGCATATAAGAATGGCTGAACATAAGCGTATTGAAATATTGTTTTCGCACATTGTTGTTTTGTCATATCGCCGTTTGATACTGCAACAAGAGCATCACCACACATTCTTATATATTGCAGAGGAGAGTTTTTGTATGCAATAAATAACTTCAAAAACGGATTTCTCCCCCAGTTTACCTGCAAGTTTGATAGTGAAGAAACCGCACTTGATTGTTGCGTTCTGTTTGTAGATAAAACAAACTGCTTTATTGCTTCATCCTCACTCATACCTTGTTCTATTAAATAATCAATATAAGGTTTTCCGCCAAATACAATTGCGCCAATGTCACCTGTTTTGATAAATAATCCGCAAAGGTCTTTGAGTTTTTTAGAAGCTGCAAAGGCTGAATTTTCAACAGTTTGTTTTAAAAACTCGTTTGTCATACTTCCGCCAAATCTTGCCTTAAGGTACGGGATTTTCATCATGTAATCAATTGTTTCTTTTGGATGCGCAAGACAATTTAAAAATCCTGCTTGCCATTCCATATAAGGCATATTCGCCGCATAGTTGTTTGCGGATAACAATTGCTTTAACCCGACAATCGGTTTAATTGCAACGTTAGTTGATACCCAGTTTGTTACCAGATGGTCAACAACTTTGTTGAATCCACTATAGATTTGTGCTTCTTTTTTGTAGGTTACGTTCATCAAAATTTGTTCAAGCGTTCTGTATGTGCCTTTACCATATTTATTGATAATAACCCTTCTTAAATCAGTATCTTTAAACCTCAAATTGATGTTATCAAGATGTTCTGACATGAATGCAAATTTTGCAACACCGTCAATATGACTGTATAGAGTTGTTACAGGGTTATGAAAATCCATTGGCAAAAGTTCTGATTGTGCACGTGCTTTAGTAAATCCGTTGCCTAATGCCTTGCTTGAATAATCATTGTATAAATCAACTTCACTGCCACGTTCCGGAGTTGAAGGGAAGTAACAAGATACTTTTGGCAAATTCAACCCATACTTTTTAACAAACGTTTTATTTACAAGCGGATAGAATGATTGTGCCGTACTCATCATAAGTTGTGCAAACTTTTCATCTTCTGAACTTAACAATTCAAACATACTATCAAGAGTATCTTCTCCAAATTGATTTTTAAGACGTTTTTCTAAAACTTCATTCTTTGACCAGATGTATGCTCCAATGATATCCATTTTAGTAAGAGTTCTATTAATATGACGAGTTTTAATTAAATTTCCTTCTTTGTCGTATTTTCTTCTAAATTCAACAAATGTATGTTTTTCACCTAAGTAGTCTAAGATTTTTTTATCCCAACACCATTCAGGTAGATTGTAGATTTTTGCAACCTCTTTTTCAAATTTTGTTTTCTGTTCGTATTGAAAAGACTGTGCTTGTGTTTCCGCATAAAGAAGTTCTGCTCCGTACTTATTTGCAATCTTTTTGTTAAAGATTGCATTTAATGTCGATTCAAGGTTCCCTATTCCGTTGATATAACCCTTTAGTGTAAGACTTGCTTCTTTTTTGTTCTCAACAATATTTATTAATTCTTCAATATCCTTGTCCTCGCTGATTTTTTCCATAAGGTCAAGTTCAGATTTTGCACTCTTGCCAATTAACTTGATGTTAACAATTTCATCATAAAGTTCTTTCAATAAATCGATATCCGCAAAATTCCGCCCACCTGCTTTGTAGGATAAAAACTTCATTTTTAATTTGTCGATTTTAGATAATCCGTTGTCTTCCGCATTTGCAAATTTACCCGCTTCAAGCCTTATTTCATTTGCTTTTTCAGATGACAGTCTGTCAAACTCTCTTAACTCGATAAATAACTTATTTGTCCTATAATCATACTTACCAACAGTCCTGCCGTTCTTTTTAACATTTTTTGTATCTTGAAGTTCAGCGTGAATTCTTCCGGATAGTTTAATTCTAAGATTTACATCTTCCATAGTTTTCGCAATATCCATGATGTTATCAATAGATGACATTAAAAACACTGTTGATGGAACATCAAGAATATTTGCAGTCAATTTTGCTTTATCGGAAGGTTGTAAGAAATTAAGATTTTTCATAATTTCTTTTACTATTTCTTGATATTTTTCGTTATCATTGATAGAATATTTGTTTTCAAGCGCCATTGCCTTAGAGAGAATTTCTCTTTTGGCTTTGTCAAACTTGTTCACTTTTTCATCACGCTCAATTATTGCAGAATCAAAAATAAACCTATCCTCAAAATCCTGCTTAATCTCGTTGTCTAAACCGTCAAGCCATTCATATATGGCAGATAACGCAACGTTTCTGTTTCCGCTTTTAAAACTTCTGATTAATACTTTATATTGTCTTTGAGCATTATCTACCGCTCTTTCAAAATATTCACCTCTTTCTGTTAATTCATTGTCAAATTTTTCACTTAAATCAAAATAATTTTTATTGATAATAGTTTGAAGTGCTTGTTGCGCAAGCGCATAACCGCCATTAATTTCTTCATTACCGTAAGATACACCTGTATCGGAATAAAATTCTTTCCAATGCTCACTCATACCGCCCGATACTGTAATTTTATCCCCAACGTGTTCAAGTAATTTTTCAATATTTTCACGACGTTTAGCGTAACCGTTTTTGTTGGAATCAGTTTCAAAAATCCTTTTTAAATAGTTGATATCTTTACCTGTAGCAACTGATAAGATTTCATAAGAAACCTGCTTACATCTTTTTTGACCTTCGGTTAAAGTTTTTTCTTTACGCTTGATGTTATTTTGAGATTTTTCTTTTCGCGCAAGACTTCTGACTTTTCTTAAAAGTGCAGTTACTTGTTTTTTCTCTTGATAGTATTCATCTTCTCCAAACATTTTATCAAACATTTCAGTAACTTCATCAGAAATGTCCGCACCTTTTGCAACAAGTTCAGAAACGTGTTCATAGACTGATTTTAACCATTCTTTGAAGTTTTCAAAAACTTGCCTTAAATTATTGTTAGGAGCCTTTCCTCGATACAAATACGCTTCAAAAGAGCGTGCAAACTTTTCTTGTTGAGCAATAGTGTATTCCCCACTGAAACCTAACCACTTGTTCACGGCTTCTAATTGTTTTTGAGCGTTTTCATCAACTTTCGCAAGTTCATTTAAACCGTTTAAGAATAAGTGCCCTAATTCGTGTAAAGCAGTAGAACTGTTAGAATTAGACATAATGGTTATTATATTTTTATCCTGTGTTTCAGAAAAATATCCGTAGTATTCGTTTTCTTTTTGTTCTTTTTTCCTTTCGTGAATTTCCTTGTAATCATTGTAACTTCTTTGAGAAACTTTATCCGCTTCAATATAATCTTGCGGAATTTCTTGATTGTTCATGATGTAATATGCGTTTAGCATTATTTCGTGACGTTCATCTTCGTTGCTAAATTTGTTAGGGTTTTCGGCAACTTCAAACGCATCTTCCAAAATATGTTGTTGCGCCATAAGCATATCTATAGTTTTCTTATCTAAATTACCATTGCATAATTTTTCCCAAATCTCTGTTAACTTATCCATAACTTCTTGATAAGTAAACCCTGCAATCAACTTTTCATTTTCATTTGTATTTTGATGTAGAACATTACTTTTCTTTTTTTCTGAAATATTGTAAAGGTGTACGGTTTTAGGGTTGTGATTTTCTTTGTTATCGGTTATACTGTTAGTATCCTCATCGAGATTTTTAACGGACCTTAAAACGTTCGCACTCAATGAGGATATTTCATTTTTGTATTCTTCCGTATCAAATATAACTTGGTAAATTTTATCCCCAATTTTTACATCTGTTTTAAAATAATGATACATTGCCACATTAGGCTTTTTATCAGGTTTTGTGTTTTCTTTTGAATATAAATATTCAGCATTCGCAAGCAATTTTTCCAAAGACATAACATATTTGTTATGTCTGTTTTTTTGCGATTTATTCATTTTAGAATAATTACTTGATTTTGCTACATGGTCTTTTTTCTTTGAACTGCCTTTAATATCAATAAACCATTCAGGCGACAAAGTCGCAAACTTTGTACCCTTTTCAACAATTTCATTAATATATTCTTTTACTTCTTGAAGTGTTGGAGTTTTATCAAAATCATCAGTCAGATCGACAACATTTTGATTATCATTATTCGCACTTTGAAAATAAACTTCAGGAGCTTTTGTTTGTAAATTTTTAATTGCACTTTCTTTTTCTCCGTGATTGTATTCAATAACTTTAATACCCTTATCTTCTAATGCTTGTTTTTGCTTGTCAGAAATAACCCCTTTTTCCGCAATTGCATAAGAAAATTCAGAAAGGTCAACTTCTCTCATTGGGTTTGCTTCAAAATATGAGCGTGGTAAAGATTTCGCTTTTTCAATAAACTCTTTTACTTCATTGTCAAGTTCAGAAGGAACCTCAATATTATAGGTATCTTTTAAATATTTCTTTTTGTTTTTGGCGATAGCATAAAACACATCGGATTGAAATTCATAAAAAGAATATTTATCCCAATATAGCGGTGCAAGCTTTTCGCCGAGTTTCTCATATTCTTGTTTTATTTGTTCATATTTTTCATCTGAATTTTCTTTTGAACCTAATTCACTTTTCGCAGTTTCTTTCAAAGATTTTAAATCTTTTTTTTGTGTTGAAAATCTTGATAACAAAGAAGATAATCCATAGTCAAATCCTTCTTTATTAACAAGCCCTTGTTTTTTCATTTCTTTTAAAATATTTTCATTTGTATAAGGAACAAATTTTCTGTTTCCTGATGGAGTAAACCCCAAGTTTAAAACTTTTTTTGCACCTTTGAACATTTCATCAAAAGTTTTACCCCATTTTTCAACAAACTTTTCTGGATTACTTTCATAATTTCTTTTTAAACTTTCATATTCGTAATTGTCAACGGTTCTGCCGTCAGGAATATCATACCAAGGTTGTGGTATGCGTGGTGAATAAATATCACGGTCATAAATATTATCATTTTGAAAATCAATTTTTTTAGGATTTCTGATGAATAATATATCCCCAAATTTATTTAACGCATCACCTTCCATATCTTTTTTTGTAATTGCAAAAGAAGGTGCAATCAACCCACCGCTTTCAATAACATCATCAAGTCTGTATGATTTCATTGCATGAGTCATTAAAAGATTTTTTTCAACTCCTGCTACATTTGCGGATTGATACAATGTATCAGGGTTGAAATTGGTTTTTACATCATTTATAATGTCAGTAAGGGTCTGACCGGAAATAACGTTATTGTTTTTTGCAATACTTGACCCAGACTGATGATTGGGTGCAGTCGTTCCGGCAGACTTCTTTTTGTCTTTTTTAAACCAAGTGTCAACACCTTTTTCTGTACTTTTAAAAGCTGTTGTTATTATATTTCTATTTGGGAATACTTCCATAGAAACACCATAATAATCGCCATTGACATTTACTTTTAATAACAATGGTGTTCCCCTGTAATAACTTTTATTTGCAATAATTTTATCTTCAATATTATCATCTATTGAATTAGATAAATCGTTCCATTCTTCTTTTGACAAAGAATGTTTCTTTTCATCATGTCTAACAACATCATGGAAAATATCAATATTAACTCCTTGTTTGGTTTGTTGAGTATAGTACGCCTTTTGTTTTGGATTTTTTTCTTGTTGCACTTGGTTATAAAATTCCTCAAAACTTTTTTTAGGGCTCTTATACATTGCACTCTGATACAATGCTTCCTGCTTTAATTGTTCTTTTAATTCTTCAGGAGTAACATTATACCTGACCTCAAACTTATCAAACCATTCATAAAATTTCTTTTTAGTTTCTTCATTCCTTGCACCATACTTGCTAAAGAATTGCCCAAATAGTTTTGCATTAGCAAGCGCAATATCTTCCTTTTCTCCAACTGTCGTAAATTTTTCAAATACTCTATCTTCAATCTCACTTTTTTCAATTTCAAGATCAGAAGACAATGCCGTATCAGGAATATTAATATCGCCCATTTTTGCCAAATCTTCTAAGATTTCGAGTCTTTCATTTTCCGTAGAATTTTGCAAAACTTCAAAAAGTTTTTCTTCCGGAGTGCCGTTTCTTTTCATTACATCTCCGAGCATATTACCTGCAAGCGATAACGTTGTTCCTTGTAGAGCAATCACACCGCAAAGCACCGCCCATTCTTCCGGAGTTTTTACAATCGTTTTAACATAGTTTTCCAAAGAACGTTCCTCGTTATCCGTTCCGATAGTTAAGTTCAATATGTCTTCAAGTACTTCTTCGCCGAGTTCCTCTAAAAATCCGTCAAACTTAACCTGACTTTTTAACCAATCAACAGCCTTACCTTTAATCGGCAAGTTGTTTAATTTTTCATATGCTTTCGCTAATATCGGAGAACTTTTTTTAACAAATTTTGCCAATAACGGATTATTTTCAAGAACTTTGGCAAATTGTTTCGCCCCTGTACCCGCAAGCCCTCTGACAGGTGCACCGATTAACCCGCCCATATTTTCAGCAAAATATGAGATATAAACCTGCCCTAAAGATTTCATAAACGCTTTAGCAGGGCTTTCTTTTGCTTCCTGAAATATTACAGTACCACGGTCTGTAATTTTTATTTCATCATTCAGCCTGCGTTCCTGATATGTTGCAAAAAGCCTTGCGGGGTTTACTGCTGTAGTTACGGCTGCATTTATCCCGCCTTCCATTAATTGTCCTGATGTGTAGGCAACACCCTTTGCAATATCTTTGCTGACCTTGCCTGTTTTTAATAAGTTTTTACCGACACTAACACCGCCCGCTATACCTTTACCCGCAAGCCCTAATTTGCTTAAAACCGCACCGCCTAAAGCAATTTCAATTCCAAATGCCAACATAGAAGGTAACCAACTTTTCCCGATTTCTCCGCCGATAGTGTAACCACGCAAATATTCTTCATTTTTCCTTTCAAGATAATGATTTACGTAATCAAGTTCATCTTGCCTGATTTCTTCGTTGTTGCGGATTCTTTCAGATATATTTCTAAATTTTTTTGTTGATTCGCCTTCAATCCAACCACTTATAAACGGCAACGCTTTCCCTTGACCGATTGAATCAGCCAATGCTTCTTGAAAACCAATTTTTTTTCTTAAATCAAGTTCGTTATAAATAACTTTACCCGTTCTATCTGCACCAACAGGAGTATATCTATAGTTAGGATTATTTTTGTGCGGTTTTTGAATATTTTCTTGAACTTCTGCTTGCCTTAAAGTTTCTTGATATACGGCTTCTCCGTCATAAATTTTGTTTAATACATTACCAATTTTACCTAAAACCTTTTGCCCTTTTTTCTGCCATTCGGCGTAATCAACTTCTTTTTTAGGTGCGATATTACCATACGTTCCGTCAAACTCATCAGCAAAATTTGCACCTGCTTCCATTACACCAATTGCACCTTTATTAACCCATTCTCTGGCTTTTTCGTAATTATCATTTATTATTGTTTGCTGTGCAAATTCAGCAAAATCCGTTGTCGGTCTTAACCCTAAAGTCTGCGGAGTAATCTTTTCAACAACTTCATTATATTTTTTTTGTTCTTCGTTTTCATCAATAATTGTATATGTCACTTTGAATTATCCTTTTATACTGTTGTATGTAGCCATAATGTTTTCTACGTAATTTTGCGTTTCTATATATGGAGGTATTTTGTTGCCGTATTTCTTTACAGCATTTGGTCCGGCATTGTAAGCCGCTAAAGCAAGAGGAACATTGCCGTCAAATTGGTTTAATAAATTTGCAAGATACTTTGTACCGCCTGCAATATTTTGTCTTGGGTCATAAATGTTTTTAACACCTAAACTGCTTGCAGTAGCAGGCATAAGTTGCATAAGACCGCCAGCACCGATTGCACTTTTTGCATTAGGATTAAATCCCGACTCCTGTTTTATTACTGCCTTGATAAGCAATGGGTCAACTCCATACATAGTTGCGTAATTGTTGATATATTCGTCATATTTTGTATTGCCGTTAAAAACTATTGATTTGTTGGAAGTTCTCATTTTTGCATATTCTTTTTGGACTTCACGATTTACAAGCGTGTTAAAATCTTTGTCGCTCATATTCGGATTAGACATACTTGCAACTGCAATATTTGTAATTACATTATTTGCATTGTTGTTTGGTAAAAGATTTCTGATTTGTTCTACATATTGAGGATTAGCTGACCTGAACCACAACTGCGGAGATTGAGTATTTATTTTGGCTTTTTGTATTGCTTCTTGGGCGGCTTTATTATAGATTTCTCCTCGTGCTTCTCTGGACAAACCGTATATATCATTCATTGATATACCTTGTTGTGAAGCATAATTATTCAATGCTGACCAGTAATAAACACTTGCTAATGCTTTTTCTTTTGCAATTAATTCTTTATCGGTTTTTGTAGGTTTTTCTCCTAAATCTATTTCCATTTTATTGAAATACTTATCAATTTGTTGCCAACCATATTTACCGCTTTTAGGATTCCAAGATGAAATATTTGCGCTGTATTTTTGAGCATTAGCCTGAATATCAGATGTTGCAGGCAAAACAAAATCACTCATCAACTTGTCATAATCGCTTCTGTCAATTCCGAAATAACTTGCCTGCGCCAATTTTGATTGAAATTCTGCAATCTTTCTTATTTGCTGTTGTGGGGTTTTACCCTCAATACCGTTTAATAATCTTGAACCCTCAAGGTACAATTCTGTTGTTATTTCTTCTTTTTCCTGTGGTGAAGGTTGTCGTAACTTACCTTTGCTTGTGACAAAAGACCACTTCTTATCACCCAGAACTAAAGTTGAATAAGTTTGTGCACCATTCCCAAATTCATCAGCTTCGCTTTTCGTTATTTCTTCTTTTTTGCTATGGATTTCTCCGGTTTCTTGGTCAACCCACAAATCGCCTTTAGATGAATAACCGAGCATATTCGACAGAATATCTCTCATATTTCTGTCAACATTTTTGTCAGATAAAAATTCTTGCGCTTCTGCGGTTGTTATAGTTCCGTCTAACGCTTTGGAAAATATATCATTATTTTTGTTTATGTATTTGACAACCCTGTCAACAGCTTCTATTTGAATCTGTTTGAGCATTTTTGTTTTAGCTGTTTGTTGAAGTTTTTTAATTGTATCTGTGTTTTGTAAATCATTTTGTACTCTTTTATCTTCTAATAATTTTAAAGCATGCGCCGGATTACTTTCAATAATTCCGTCAATATATGAACTCATTACATCATGTCTGTAATTTTTTAAAGCTTCTCCAACAACAATTTCTCCCAATTGATTTATTGAACCATTACGCATTGCAGTTTCATTATTTGCATACAGAAGCCTGATGTCATCAACGCTAGCGCCGTCACGTCCTAATGTCGCAAATTGGTATAAAGAAGTCTTGTAAGCATTTGAAAGATTTATTTTTGCGTTTGTATCTTTTTGTTGCTCTGCCCAGTTAGTATTTCTCATTTTAAAATTATTGTACACATTGTTTTTCAAAGTATTCCATTGACCTTGACAAACAGGGTTAATTTCATAACTGTTTGCAAGTTCTTCAAACGCTGATTTTAATTCTTTTTCACGTTCAGGATTATCAGGGTTAGACTGATACTTTGTATTGATTTCATTATTTTTTTTATAAAAATCATTTGCAAGTTGAATCTGATTATTCGCCAAAGTTGATTCATTTGCTTTTTGCGTGATTGAAACACTTGTATTCAAACCCTCGTTTATTAAATTAGCAACATCACCTGCAAAATTTTTACCCGCTTGTTGTTGAAAATATTGTCTATTGTCGCCACGTTCTATATGCATTTTATTTTACCTTTTTATTTTGATGATTATCCATTTGTTTGAAAGAACCCTTTGGCTCCGCTTGAAACACCCTCTAATAAAGATGAAGCAAAAGCCGTTCTTCCTTGTCTTATTAAATTGTTTACTTTAGTATTGCTATCTGTCCTGATAGCATTGATATCCTCTTGCATAGTGTCATAAGTTTCATCAATCACATCAGCGGCACTTCCATTGTCAAAATAAACACCTGCTTTTAAATATGATGTTTTTTGTTGGTTCATCAGCTTAACTGCCTGTCTTGCTCGTTCGTTTATTTGGTCTTTTTCCTGTTGACGAATAAGTTTTGCTTCTTCTTTTGCGTTTTTAGCATTTGAATAACCTTGCACCGCACCTGATGCAAGCCCTGCAACTGCCATAATTATCGGAACTAATAAAGGTATTGCCATTTTAAATTTTTCCTTTCATGAATATCAAACTCTCGGAACTTGTTTGTAATGTGGAATAATTGAAGTGATATGGAACGGAAGCGGACTATCCTGAACAACGACATAATTTTTTGTTCTGTTAAAATCACCTGAAAGATTAATTTCTTTATAATCATCAATCGGCAACGGCGGAATGTCATATAATCCATTAGGGTTAAAATCTTGGACTTCTTCTAAATCATACAAATTGTCGCCAATTTTACCGCCCGCAGAAAAACTTAATTGCAAACCGATTTTGTAAATATTTTTCATACTCGTATAAGTTTCTCCTGTTTGCATAATCATACCGAGGTTAGGACTTTTTAGAATTCCTTTGTATTTCAAACCGATTACCGCACTTCCGACTTTGTTCACGTTAGCTGATGTAATATCAACAGTTCCGTCTTTTACAACAAAGTCGCCGATATAACCGCCGTTCCCGACAACTGCAACCGTTTCGCCTTCAAGGTGTTCAAGCCCATGAAATACTGTTGCCGACAAATACCAAGCAGAAGCGCTATTACTTGAAGGTTTTAATAAGGTTTTAACTTTTACTTTTGTTGCGCTGATAATTTCTTCAATATCAAATATTCCGTATTCCCTGCCAGTAATTGATTTGTACCAAATACGACGTCCAACATCATCGCTTTTAAAAATTTCTTCACTTGTGCAAATTGTTCCTGCTTCTTTGTCAAAAACGATATTACAGTTCTTTAATCCTGAAAATCTCATTGAACAGTCAAGATAATTGCAATCTTTTAATTCTTCCGCAATTTGACGGTAGAAAGCATGTTTGTCTTGTTGTTTAATTTCTTCAAGTTCAACTTTTGAAATATCTTCAGGTATTTCTGAAACAAAATCTTCAAACCTTGAAAACTCGACAATTTCAGTTAAACGTTCAAGATAATATCTTTCAATTCCGTTTACAACTCTTTTTACATTCGCAAATAAATCAAACGCACCGTCAGGTCTTGTTACGGAACAAATATCAACGAATTCCCCTTTTGTTATCAATTCAGACCAACTATTGACATTTTCATCATTTGAGAAACAAATCGGCAAAAGTTTATCACCGCACTTAACAAAGATAAGACCAAAACGGTCAAACTTATAAGCAAGTTTTTGCATACCGCCTTTTGTAATTTCGTAATTACCTTTTGACAAATTTGTCGGTTTAAATTGTTCTAATAAAACATCATATTCAAACAAGTATAATTGTCTTTTATCAGCTGAAACAAAGAATGTGTAACCGTCAACCGTTATTGGTTTAACTCTTGCGACAGGAACCCTGCATGAAAGCTTTGCTGCAATATCGGTTGGAGTAATAGCGTACTCCGTACTTCCGCCGTTTACAGTCAAAATTCCTTCTGCTGTTCCGACTAATAACGAATTAGGACCTGAAACAAGCCAAAGTGCTTTTGAATTTGCTTCTGCTAAATCAAACTGATAGCCGTCATTTGTATCTGTTCCTTTTGTAATATTGTTATAATCCCCACCTTTAGAACCATATAGATATGATAAATATTTAGATGATGAACATCTGTTCAATCTATTTTCGTAGAATGCACAAGTATAAGGGAAGCCATGATTTGTTGAAGCACTCACATTTGATAAACTTGCATCACCTGAATTTGTGTAATTTGTAACTTCCAATGTAAATTTGTTGCTTGCGGTTCTTTTTAATTGATATTCGGGATAATTTCCGTTTAAATGAGTGATGTACATTACATCACAATTCTGTGTCATACAAAGATTAAAAATTTCAGTACCCCATGGGTGAGTAAGCGCGAGTTCGTTACCATTGTCATCTAATACACGAACTAATTCGCCTTTTGTGTTATAAGACCAAAACTCAATGTATTCAATCCTAAAAACCAATAAATAAGATTGCTCTTGATTAAACTTAAATTCATAAAGCGCAGCAAAACCGATTTCATTAAGAAATTCAAAACCGCTTCTGTAATAACAATCGCCTTTGATTGTCTGAAAGAAGTTGCGAGATATTTCATGTCCGTTTTGATATAAAGGCAGGTCAACACGACCTTTTATATCTCTATCTATTTGACCTGATGAAAAATTATTTTTTGGTAATGCCGTTCTCATTATTTATCCTATCTTGAAGCTATCTAATCAAATTGTTATAACTCTCGATTTCAGGATTAACTTTTGCTTGTCTGAAACGAGAACTTTTAATAACCGTAATTCTGTTATCACGTCCGTATTTTGTAGAACATTCAATATATTTTTCTTGTGATAATTTTTTCAAATAATTTGCTTGCTCCGTATCGTGCGTTAACGGTTCGCAGATTTTAGAAGCCAAAGTGAGTGCAAAAAGTTCAATAAAATCTGCATCAAAACTTGCAACATCTTCAACATCGGCAATATATCTGATGTCAACTTTTTTTATATCAGAGCAATAAAAATATTTTCCTTCTATTTGATAAAGTCTGTTTTCTAATGGATTACCGACATTTAAAACTTGCAGACAATCAGCAGGGAGTATGTATGCTTTTTCATAGCCGTATATTTGTGTGTAATCTGCATATTCAGCAAGCGTTGCACGTTTTATGGCAAAACTTGCATTAAGATTAGTAAGCAATGATTTCCTTACAATGTCATACCATGCACTACATTTTTCAGCAGATTTTGAATTTTCGTTTAATGACGTAATATTTTTTTCTTTGCATCCGTCCAATGCTAAATTGCAAATCCCGACACTTGAACTTATCATTTGTTTTCCTTTTTAAATAAAAGAGGGCTTTCGAGAGCAAGCCCTCTAAGTGTGTGTACTATTAAGAAGGAGTTCTTAAATCGTCGATAACGCTTTAATAACCCTTGCGCCTTGACGGCGAACTGATTTAAACCAACCGTCAATAGTTACTTCCCAAGAATTAACTTTTGTAGCGGATTTCACACAATCAAGTCTTGCAAGTTCAATAGCGAATGCTATTGCATTTGGTGCTAAGAATAAGTTTGTACGAACACCTGAATTTTCTTCAAGGATTGGATTATTAATTTCTGTTACGCCGTTTTGAGTACCTGCAAAAGTAACAACATGGAAGCCCGAAGCGTTTTCAAGTTTACCTTTATCAACTGTATTTGCAGAAGAATAAAACGCATTCATGTATTTTTCATCATCACGAAGCGCTTGTTCTTCAACTGCTGAAATTGCAAGAGTTATACCGTTATTGTCGATATAATTATTTGCAAATGCAGTAATTGCAGGCGAGATAACAGTTTCATAGTTGAATGCGGTTTTACCGTCAATGGTAATAACACCGTCATCTTCCGCAGTTGTTAAAGTTCCGAGTTCTGTTGATTTCCCGATATAAACAGGAGCTGTTGCTGCTTTGATAATACATCTGTCAGCGGCTCTTTTAAATGCTTCTTTTAAATTCATAAACAGGTCAGAAGTCGGGTCTTTAATCAAGTTTACACATTTGTCGTAATCATCAAATAAATATGTTTTCGTAAAACGTTGTTGAACTGATTTGCGATTTTTAGCACTCATTTCAGCATAAACTTTATCAGGGTTTGAACCTTTATCTGTTACATCTGTAAGTTCAGTGCCGTCAATAGTTGCGAGATTTGATAAACCTTTAATGTCCATGTGTTGAACCGCAGGAGTATTTAAAAGTTTACTTTCTGTTTGTTGCGCTACACGAATGTAGTTTTTTTCAAATTGTTGTAGGTCTGCTTGCGCAAATCCTTCTGCCATTGAATAAGCCATGAGTTTGTTCCCTTTCTTTGGTTTGTAGTTGTACTTTTATTTTTATTTTTATTTTTGTAAATCTTGAGCGCTTGGAAAACCGCAAGTTTGTGATTGTGGATTTTTAGGAGCATTGTTTGCGTTTAGTGTTTTAACAGGCTCATTGCCGGTTGCGGTTAAAACCGTATTTGCTACCGCTACACCTGCTTTTTGTAAGAAATAAGCAAGAGATTTTTTCTCTTCCTTTTTTTCTTCTTCTTTTTCAAAATATCCGTCAGGGATATACACCTTGAACAAATCTTTTGCACCCTCTAAATCGAGTTTAAAAGTTCCGTCTGAAAGTTGTTTGTAAAAATCAAGTTGCGATTTTTCTTTTGCGTCTTTCATAGGGATTTTGATAACTTTTTTCAAATATGATTCTACTGCTTTATAAAGAACTTCATTTGTTGAGAACTTTCCGAAAGCTGGAATTTCGTATAAATCAAATAAGCACGCAAGGTCTTGTATTTCCCAATCATTTAAAGATAAAATGTCTTTTCCTAATAAACTTGATTTTTCATCAGTCTTTTCAATATTTGTAATGATAAAACTTTTTATTCTTGAAAAAGGAATTTTCTGTTTATTTTTGTCTTTTGCAACCATGTATGGAATAATTCTTCTCATAATATGAGTTGCAATTCCTTCTGCATTTTCTCTTGTGAGTTTAACAGTATAGTTAAATTCCTCATACCTTTTTTGACCTGAACCGATATCAGATTCATAGATTCCTTGAGTTGTAACTTTTAACATTGTTCACCTTCCTTGTTTATTTAAACAAATTGTTTAATTGTCTTTGCAGATTTTCTTTTTCTTCCGTAGTATGCGGACGTCTTTGGAGTGCTTCCATTTCGCCGACTATGCGGTCATATTCTTTGTCTTTATCTTCTTGCGACATTCTGAAATTGTTTCTGTTGCCTTGACCGCCTGCACCTTCTAAAAATCCGTATTTATCAATAAAACCTTTTGCAACCTTGTAAAACATTTCGATTGTTACGTTTGGCGCTGCATTTTGCAAAAATTCTTGGTCCTCTTGCGGAAGAAACTCTTTCAAAAGACTTTGCACTTTTTGTTTTTGAGCAGGATTTGACTTAAACATTTCATCAAGATTTTTGTTTAAATCATCAATGTTTGTCATTGCTTGGAATTGTTCAAGTTCAAAATTTGTGTATTTGTTTAATATTCCGTGCGCTTGTTCTTTAGTTAAACCGATTTCTTTAAATTCGTTTCCGAAATGTTCCAAAACTTCTTGCGGATAAGTATAAGTTGTTTCGCCGTTTTCGTTTTTAAATTCAAGTTCATTAAGTGCATAATCTTCAACTGTTTCAGGAACAACGGGAGCGTTAGAACATTTTTCATCTAAAGTTTTAAAAATTTCAGATTTGAGTTCATCGCCGACTTTACCGTCAAAACCTTTTACCCATTCCTTTTCTTTGTATTCATCAGGTATCGCAAAATCGCTAACATTGCCCGCACCGTTATCGTTACCCAAATCGCTATCCGCAGGCGGAGTGTAAAATTGTCCGTCATTGTTTTCAAAATCTTCCATTTTCGTTTTCCTTTCACTTATTCATTAATATTTTCGCTGTTGTATATTTCTATTTGAGCCAAAACATCTTTTGGTAAAAGACTCCTAAGA
Source organism: uncultured Muribaculaceae bacterium (assembly GCA_964550875.1). Classification (GTDB taxonomy): domain Bacteria; phylum Cyanobacteriota; class Vampirovibrionia; order Gastranaerophilales; family Gastranaerophilaceae; genus RUG841. The sequence continues at coordinate 18,366 of CAZKAS010000005.1, forward strand.
ATTAACCAGACATCTCTGCGCCCCTTTTTATATACGATACTGTCGTGATTTATATTCATGTCTTGCTCTTCCCAAAAACAAATCTTTTTTAAATATCTCAAAAGATATTTTCCGTTAGAGTCTTTGAAAATTTCTTTGCAACACATTTTGAGATTTTCAAGTTCTCTTTGTTGTCTTTTTTCTGCTTCTGTTTGTTTTTCAAACAGTTCATCTACTTTTGTTTTCGTTTTTCCAAATTCCATTTGCCATAGCCTCATCTTTACCGGCGGAAGCAATATTTTTAGCCATTTGTGAATTTTGCAACATTTGAGCTTGTTGTGTTTGCTGTGCCTGTGCTTCTTCTATCTTTTCAATAATTTCCTTATATGCATATTTTGATTTAACGAGATTTTCATTAACTAAATTTGAAGCCCTTTTTAACAAATCCAAAAATTCATAATCATTTATCGCTTCTATCAATGTTGGTTTAAGTTGCAATACTGCTTGCAAATATTGCAAAAATCTTCCGATAGCGTCGTATATTTCAGCGTTGCAAAGTTTTTCCAATTCACCGTTAAACTTCAAAGAATACCAAATTTTTCCGTCTTTCATAGCCTGCGCTATAACATCTGGTATATAATTCCCTTCTTGAATTACACGTTTTTTGTATACAATTTCTTCTTCCGTTTCTTCAGGTAAATCGTCTAAGATTTCACCGAACAATTTGCATTCTTCAATAATTGAAATTGCTCTATGACAGGTAGGCTCAACACATTCCGTCTTTTCTTGCGTTAGTAAACCATTAATTGATTTACCTCTTATTGACATTCTGTAAGAACTTTCAGTTGCGGTCATTTGTGTTTGATTATTAAAATCAAGCAGTTGGTCTATCTTAAAAATATTCACAATATCCTTTTTAAGTTCAGGTATCATGAAATTAACTATTGCTGATATATCGCCTGCTTGCGCTATCGGGAATATCGGACTTTGACTGTTTGCAGTTGCTTGCGGATTAAACATATTAACCGCACCTGCTCCACGGTCAATGACATTACCTGCGACTAATGCTCCTGAAATTGCACCTAATGGCGGTTCATTTTGCATTTCGATATTATCAACAGTTCTTCCGGCTACATGGTTTAACATCTTGATTGATGATATTGCAAGTGAACCTGAACTTTCGCCATAAACTTGATTATTGACTTTAATTGCTCTACAAATTGCAATCGGAAGTTTTTTGAAATAATCAACTTTGAAGATTTTGCTTGTATTATCTAAGAACCAATAACCTTTGTATCTTGCACCGATTTTCCCACGCTTACCCATTGAGTAATGACCGTTTGGCATAATACCGTAAATCAATTTGAATTTGTCATTCCACTTACTCGCTTCATAAGATTTTTTTATTTCTTCAGGTAAAAGATTAAATTTCCCCTCGTCAAATTCATTGTTCGTGTAACAAAACTCTTCAATAACCTGATTTAATCGCCAATTGTAAACCGTATAAACGACATCAATTTTATTGTTTGTTCCTTCATCAATACAGCAGTTATGAACTCCATAAGATTTAAAATTCAAACAACATTCACTCTGCGCATTTTCAAATTCTTTTGATTTGAATGTTCCAATTCCTGATGTTCCGTAGCTAAATTGGTCGTAACTGTAAGATTTCAATATTGAAGCAAATCCTGCATCAGTTGCATTCATTTGCTCTAATGCAATTTCAGTCGCTCTTTTGTAAAATTCCGAATAATCCGTACCTTGTGAAATCTTTTTGATATAGTCGGAAGGTTCAAGCGTAAAGGCATTTTTGTTCCAAAGAATGCCTGCAAGATAGTCACCTGCTTGCCATACAGAAGTAAAAGCGGTTGGCGAATTGATATAAATATCTTTTTGTTTGCTTGGTTGGTTTTTATCCTCAAATTCAACATCAATATCATTTGCGATAGCAACATAGTTTTGAATATCTCGCCAACGTGAAATATATTTTGAGCGTTCTTGTTTAAGTTCTCTATACCTATCAACAACAAGCTTTGTTTCTTTTTCGTCTATATCAATTTCAAACATTGTTTAACCCTTATTATCTTGGATTATTGCTTCACATTTTCAAGCGTTCATTTCACTTCTTTGTCATTCACTTTTGAAAATGCTACTTCGAGTTTGAGCCTTACAGCTCATCACTCTACGCAAAATCCGCCAGCTCTATATCACCTTTGTAATAAATCTGAATGTCGTTATCTTCAAATTTTGAAGGTTTAAATCCTAACAGATGAAGCCACTTTGCAACGGTTTTATTATCTTTGTGACAACTATCCATAATCAATTCATACTTTTGTTCCCATATTGCAATTTGTCTTTTCGCACCTTTGAGAAGTTTTATATTGTTGCCTTTATGAAGATTGTCCGTTGTTAAAAAGAAGATACCGCCAACTTTTTCATCTTGCGGAATTATACCGAACACACCGACAGGTTCATTATTGCTTTTAAGCCTGATAACAAATATTTCTGTATCTTTTATTGCGTCAAAAGTTTGTCTTAAATAATCAGTTCCATAAATCTTTTTTAATTCCGCCACTGCTTCATTGTTAAGTCTTTCAAGAACATATCTGACATCTTTTAGTCTTGTTACCTTTTTGCTAAACATCAACCAAATATCCTTCTTACGGATTTTCCTTGAGTTTCGTTTAATAATTGACCTTTGTTTCCACCTTCTGTTTCTGTCAATCTTTGTTTTACCGCTCTTGTTGACTTTTTTTCTTCGTCAGCTTCTGCTGTTTTTTCTACTACTTGTGTTTTTGGTCTTGAAAATATACCCATTTTTTACACCTTCCATAATTTTCGATTTAAGTGTTCGTCTTTCCGAACCGTCAGCACAAATTTTTTCAGGTTGCTTTACCAAATTTCAAACATTGCCTTATGTCGGTGTGCGTTAAGACATTCTTTGTTAAACTTCACTACCGAAAATTGCACGTTTAGTTTTCTTTTGAGAACTAAACAAAGTATTTCCGGTGTTGGAGTCGTTTAAATAATTGTAGTTATAAACGTTCTGTGCCTTGTTTGTTGTTTCTTCTGTATCTGTATTAGTTGTTGCAGTTGAAGAACTATTTTTATTTTTGTCCTTATCTTTGTGTTTCTTGTATTGATAACCCGCAATTCCTGCGGCAGCCAAAGCGGCTAAAGCGGCTAAAAACATAATTTACCTCTTTTCTTTACTTATAGTCGTTGTCTTGACTTTAACTTCACAAAAACAAGCCATTCGCTTCGTTTCACTGTCACTCATTTTTGTTTTTGCTACTTCGGGACTTCACTTCGTTCCGCCCTACGTTAAAGTCGCTCTTGCCAATTTCTATTTTTAACTTGTATAACGTTTGGGTTGTAACCAAAGTCTTTATCTACGTGATATACAGGGCTTGCAAATGTTAGTGCTAAACTATCCGCAAAGTCAGTTGATGATATTTCCGTTCCTTGAACAATCTTTTCTTTCTTTTCTAACGAATATCTGCCGTTAGAGTCCGAAACTTTTAAATCAGGAATTATTGAAATATCTCTAACAAATTCTTCAATAAATTCTTGGTCTTTAATGAATACACCGCCTTCTTGCATGTACCATGTACGCAAATTATCAAACATTTCTGCACGTCTGTTTACATATTTTTTACTGTCATATGCAGAAGAACCAAATTGAACAAGTTCAATAATTCCGCTCATTCCTTGTGAAACTAAAATGTCATAAACACCTGTGCCGTGTCCGTAATCTATGAAAACACGTGCAGGGTTAATTGATTGAATCAATCTCATGACAATTCCTGCAAGTCGGACATTATCCATTTTTTCAAATCTATAAAATTTTTGAACAACTCTGCCTTGTCTTATTGTGATTATTGTTCTGTCAGAACTTCTTGCAGGGTCTATTCCTATGATTATTGGAAGACCATTACCTGAAAGACCTCTGTTTTTTCTTGATAATTCAATGCAATTAAGAGGAATTAAGGCATTGCTTGTTGCAACAAATGCTTCTTGAATTGATGAAGGATATTCTTGCTTAAACAAATATTCACGACCTTTGAAGTCTGAAGTTAATTTTGCCCTTCGCCATGCAAGTTGTTCATCATCAAGATTGTATAAACGTTTCAATTCAAGTTCTTCATCAGTCCATTTTATTGGTTCAATGATTTTTCTTCTGTATTCATTTTGTTGATACCACGCATAAAACAATGTCATGAAGTCAGATTTTTCATCAAGTCCTGATTGAACCATATTGTAGAAATATGCACCTTCGCCTGAAGTTCCGTTTGCAGTGCTTTCAAGAATAAGTTCTGAATCAGGATTGTCGGGGATTGTCTGAAGCATACCTGAAACAATTTCATTTGCGTTTGACCAAAATGCAACTTCTGAACCGTGAAAATAATTGATTGTCATTGAACGACCAACAGATTTACTTCCGGCAGTACCAACACGAAAACTTGAATCAGTTACAAGTGCAAGTTCTTCAGTGCTATCTTTTAACAATGGTATTTTGAAACCTTCAGGAAGATTGTCATAATATCGTTTTGTCATTTGAAAAATGTTGCGTGCTGAATCTGATTTATCAGCAAGAACAAATGCGTTTTTTGCACGATTGAACAAGCATTTTGAAAAATATCTTGCTTCAGTCATTGTTGACATACCGACTTGACGAGATTTTAAGAAGATTATTTTACAAGGTTTACCTTGTCTTTTTCGTTCTTCAATTCTTCTGTGTGCATCAAGTTGAATATTTGAGAAATTGAAGTTGATAATACCTTCATTTTTTGTTTTTATTTTCAGAAAATTACGTGCAAAATATGGCAAATCGTCTTTAAGTCTTTGAAGTTTTACAATGTCAATTTCGTTTTCCATAACCACCTTTTACTTCAATTGGTCAAGAACATCTGCAAGACCGCTACCTGTTACTTGATGTTTGTCAATAAAATGACCTGCAAGTTTACCTTTTAATTCAATTGCTTTAATTTCTTGTGAATAATTTCCTTTATCTTTTTTCGCACGTTGACGTACTTCATCAAGTTCATCAAAACAATCTTTCACGGAATATTTAATTTCATCTTTAAAAACTTGTTGAATGTTGCTATCCGCTTGTTTTAGCCATAGGGTGACCTTAGGGTTTTTCAATAGTTTGTTTGCTTCAACGGCAACTGTTTCATTGGAAGATTGAGAACAATCGTAAGCAGTTCGATATGCATCTGTCGCATTGTTGCCGTTCACTAAATATCGAAGAATGAAATTTTGCTGTTTTTTTGTAATTTTAGGTAAATCAACCATTTTTTAACTTTCCTAAGGAAAGGTGAGCAGATGCTCACCTGTATTGGATTTGTAAAAATTACATAAGTGTTTTTAATACACAACGTGTTGAACTTCATTTGTTAAAAGGGGTGGGGGAGAAATACCCTTGTGTGTTGAAAAATTCAATTAAGTAGAACTAATTGTTTCTTTCTGACCATAAAAATCGCATCTTTTTTGTTTTATAGAAATACCTTTTTTGTTTTTAATTTCGATATTTTCGCCAAAGACCCAACCGCAAGGTTTACCTTTTGTTATTTTAATATCTTCTGACGTGTAGAGTTTTCTAATTTCTTCTCTTTTGATTGTGTTTAAGGCTTTTTGTCCAATATCTTTTTGATAAAAAACGTTTCCCGTTATTTTATTTTTTTCTGATAAAACAGTAATTTTTTTATTAACTTGAGGAATGAAAATGTATAATTTGCGTTCACTAAATCCGTCAAGGTCCGACAGAAACCAAACAATTTTGTGTTTTATTTTTTTTGTTCCGAACACAATAAACATTTCCAAATCCATACACATTAATCCCTGTAATTTAGCGAACATCAACTTCTTTTTGCCGTTCCCACGACAGAGCAATCACTCTGCATTGTGCTACTTCGATTGTTTGTTCAAATTACGTTTTTAACGTAAACTATTTTTTTTAAAAAATCTACATTGTTAGTTAAACAACTTTTTTAAATATGGCGGATACCCTTGATTTTACTGAATAATTTTATTACAAAATATTAAGATGTTTGATATTGAAACGGAAAACAGAGTTTTTAATGATTAAAAAAAATAAAAAATTTTTTTCTTTAAAAAAAATAAATAAAATATCTTTTAATTTATTAAAAGATATTTTATATGTTATGTTATGTTATGTTATGTTATGGTATTACGTTCGTAATACACACAATAACATTTTTTATACGTAAGTATAAAATTTTAAAGTGTTTTTGCTTTTTTTTTGTAAAATTACTTTTTATTAATCTTTCTTCTTTTTCATTTCATTTTTATAAAAGTAACTGATAAAAAACACAAGCACAATTATATCAATAATTTGCCAAACATCTTTATCTAAAACAATTTTCACAATCGGATTAAATAAAATCCCAATCGCCATAAAAATTAAAAACCAGATGTTGTTTTGTTTTTGAGTTATTCTGTATGCACTCCAGAACGCAAAACAAGAAACTGCCCACCTTAGAATTTCATAATAACCGTAATTAATTTTGTTATCCCACGCATATATCGTTATAAATAGAAGATATACTGTTGTTAAACAGCCTAAAATATGATAATTCCCATGTGGTAATAAACTAAATTTCTCTGCTATTCTTTTCCTTAATAAAAAAAATATTGAAAGTATTATAAATAAACCCGTGAATTTTAATATGTTTATGTGTTTTCTAAAAAAATTATAAATATTCTCATTAAAATCAGTATTGTTGATAAATACTTCTGTGTCTTCTGTAATTAATGGTTTTTCTGTAATTTCCTCTTGTGAATATTCTGCAAAATCAGTTGTAGGTTTCAGTCCTAAAGTTTGCGGAGTAATCTTTTCAACAACTTCATTATATTTTTTTTGTTCTTCGGGAGAATTAGATTCAATTATTGTGTATGTTGCAAAACATTGTACAGATGTCAATAAAAATAATAAAAAGAAGGTTATTGAAATCTTTTTCATATTATTTTCTTCAGCTCCTCAACTTTATTTATACAGAAAGGAGCAAGACCTATGCAAACAAAAAACCTACTCAAAGCAATACTGAATGCACTTTTAAAAACGTATAAACGAGAAAAAGCATTGGAATTATTTGATGAAATTGTTAAACTCATTTCTCGATAACTCCATATTTTTTCATCACTTCAACAACCTTTTGTTCAAGTTCTTCATTACTTCTAGAAGTTGTAGAAGGTTGTTGTTCATTAAACATACTTCCTTTTCCTGTAATAAGCCAATTCAAATTAACATTACATAATTCATGTAATTTTTCCAAAACTTCATAAGGTGGTCTTCTATCCCCACGTTCGTAATTAACATAAGCACGTGGTGATACTCCCAATTTGAGTGCAAAGTCGCTTTGTACTAATAACATCGTTTTTCTGATTTTTATAAGATTTTCTGCTATCATTTTCTACACCGCTTGTATGAAGTTTTGTAAATATTCTCGTTTTGAGTTGCTTTTATTCTCATATTGAGTATAATTGATTATGTTAGTTTGTTTAATTGTTTAATTAACTAATAACATAAAAACACGAAAACGACAATTTGTGTTCGTTTGCTTCGTGTTAGTTTTCGTACTCAAAAAATTTAGAAAGGCGGAAAAGTTGACAGACGAAAAAGTATTAAAATCTATCGGATTTCCTTTTAAAATGCTTAAAACAATAGACAAATATGCAAACGAAAAAGAGGTATCTCGTGCAGATGTCGTTCGCAAAGCGTGTGACGAATTTATCAAAAGAAACGAATTAGAAAATTAATTTATAGGTCAAGATATCAAATGTCAACCAACAGCGATGAAAAAAAATTAATAAATCCATGGTTTGAGCATGATGAAAATGCAAGCAAAGACGGCAAGATTTTAAAAATGTTCCACGATTTTCGCAAACTTGCGAAAACAATGGAACGTTCTGAGTTAGAAAGTTTTGTTGCGTTGGGTGCGTATGCTGTTTTTTGGCGGATAGTTGAGTATTTGCATAGCGATACTCTTTCGTCAGACGACATTGATGTTATCTCAGACGATTTAAGAATAGACACGAAGTATGTGAAAATGATTTTAACAAAATTTAATCTTTTCCACGTTGAGAACGGTAATTTTGTTTCTGACCGTATTCTCCAAAACTTAAAACGGCGGAATGAAAAGAGCAAAAAGAGCAAAAAAGCAATCCAATTCCGTTGGATAAAAAACGAGTATAATGAACAGTACAAAGCTACTTTCGGCTTTGAGGTTATTTTGACTGAAAGAGAAACTAAAAAACTGTACCAATTGAGTATGACAGTTCCTGATTTAAAGGACAAATTGGCTGATGTTTTTTATACCGCAAAAAATATGAAACCGTTTGATAATGGAGTGACCCCAAATTCAAGTTGGCTGTTAAAAAACGACAACTTGATTGACGTTCTGAATGGCAAGTACGGCAGGCTCAAACACCAAAAGAGTGAACAAGAATTAATCGAGGAACAGCAAGCAAAACGAGAAGTTTTCGTTTCCGAAACGGATTCGATAGCAACCAAAGCGGAAGCGATTGAATTCATCAAATCGCAGGGGCTAACGAAGAAAAACCCTGTTTGCAAAAAATTGATATCAGATTTCGACATTGCAGAAAGTGAGGTTTTCAATGAATAAAATTTATGACCGTGATATTTAAACCGCTCCGAGAGAGCGAACTTATTGCAAAACATTTGTTAAATTTTATAACAAAAAAAAGAAAAAACGACAAAACAAAATGAAAACCTACGCAAACAAACGAGAATACTACAATGACAATCCGAGCGGAATGTACGTGTGTACAAACTGTGGAACGCTAACGAGCGATAAATACAATTGTAATATTTGCGGTTGGCGAGCGGACGGACTTTTAAAGACGCAGGACAAAGGATTTAAATACACTATCGAAAGCGAAAATTTCACGGACGAAATTTTCACCCCGATTGAACAAACCCAAAAAGCATAAGGAAAGAAAAATGGTCAGACGAAATTTCAAAACTAAACCGTATGAACTTATTTATGCAGAAAATTGCGAGGTAATTAAAATTGACTATCAAAATAAAAAACAATCGAATGGGCATTATAAAACGTGTTTTTATTGCCCCTCATATCTCAAACCGCAAGGCAGAATGTTTATCGTATGGGGGCAAACGAATTTCAAACTTGGTGATATTTTGTCGATAAAAGGACGACTGCAAGGCGAAGTTTTCCTTTGTTGGGAAATTCAAATCAAAAAATATGCAGAACGTCCGGGCAAGAGTCAGATATAAAAATTTCAGTCACTTATTATTTCCCACGAGGGGGAGTTCCCCCTCATTTTTTTAAAGACAAGAAATACAAAATTACCAGCAAAAGGATAAATAAATGATTTTTACATCAAGAGAAAGAAAAATTTTAATCGAAATAAAAAAGGATTCAACGTACGAAGATATTGCAAGAATGCTTGACATATCCACTTCCGCAATGGCTTTTCACCTGTCTAATATTTATGCAAAAACGCAAAATTATATAAATTATCCGAACTTTAAAAAATTTGCAAAACTCCGTGATTTCTTGCAAGGTGACGACTGCTATAAAGTTTTTAACGCACATTTTACGTCAACGGTTGAAAAAGAACCGAAACAAACAAAAACCGTATCCAATCCTGTTTTTGCAGAAATTAAAAAAGAATTAGCAAACATTCCTCTTCCGCAGGTTGTCGAAGTTGCAGAAATTAAAGAGAAAAAAGCACTTGAAAAGCCGACCGAACAGCCTATTTTAGCGGAAAAGACGGTTGAAATTACTGCCCGCAAAACACACGAAGAACCCAAAGTCACCGAATCCGAAGAATGCAAAGAATGCGAAAAAGCGGAAGAAAAACAAGAAAACATTCTTGAATTTAAAAAACCGAGAATGCGTGGTATTAATGACGAATTGACAGAACGAGAGCAGGAAGTTTTACATTCTTTGATTGAAACGACAAGTTATAAGGCTACGGCAGAAAAATTATACATCACCGAAACCACGTTAAAAACGCACGTAAATAATATTTTTGCGAAATGGCAGATTAATTCACTGCCTGCAATGATAAAGAAGTTTTATACAGAGAAAAACATCGCACCGGCGGGAATTGAGGAAGTTTCCGAATTACGCAGAAAATACGAAAGAAAGATTTTCGATTTAAAAATTTCAATTGCGGAAACTGAAGCAAAAATCCGAGTTTTAAAGGATTTAGAAAAAGAAATCACAGCGTTTAAGTTATAAAAAGGAGGAAAATGCAGCAATTGAGTTTATTTGCGCAACCTGTTGAGGAGTTGCCGGATATTAACAATATAACGATAGAATGGCTACATGAATACGTTAGCATTTTTTATCCCGATTTTTAGTTGTGGCGATATTTCTAAATTAGGTGAAATAGTAAAAAAACTATTTTGGGATAAGGCAGATTATTTTAACGATTTTTCAACAAAAGAGTTGTTGGAATACATCTATAAAAATTGTGGAAAAAGACTTGTTTCATTGAAAAATTATAAAGGAGTATATTAATGTTTTATATAGTATTTTTTTGGGTCATAACGGTAATGATTATTTTATCTTTATTTTCTGTTGATAATTCAGATAAGAATTTTTTGATAAGAAGTGATATGTCAATAAAAACAGACTACCTTACAGGGTGTCAATATTTAACGACCTTTTGGGGTGGAATAACTCCAAGATTAGATGAGAACGGTAATATCGTAAATGTTTATAGAAAAAGAGGTAACAATGACAAATAAAATAATGGTTGACGGCATAGACGTGAATGGGTGTATTTTTTATATGCCCAATTATAAAGAAGATGACACTAAAATAGAATATTTTTGTCTTATTACTCAAAAAGAACATAGTTGTGATAAACAACCTTGCTACTACAAACAACTCAAACGCAAAGAGCAAGAGTGTGAGGAACTTAAAAAAGAAAATTTAAAATTACAGAAAGAAGTGAATGATATTAATGTAATCTTTATGAGAGAGCATATTTGGGAACTCAAAGCAGAAAATGATAATTGCAAAAAAAGATTAAACAAGCTATACGTTTTTAATAAAAAGATTATTGATAAAAATTTTAAAATAGCTTGTCAAAGCACAAAACGCAAACAAGCACTTGATGAGATTGAAGAATATTGCAATAAATGCAACAAGCAGGCTGTTATGGGTACAGCTAATGCCGATGTAGTCCTCGACATCATCAACAAATCAAAGGACGGTGAGTAATGCAAGATAGATTTAAGTTTAGAGGTAAAAGGCTTGATAACGGACAATGGTATTCCGGAAGTTATCTGTATTTGCATAATGCACCGCAATACAAATGGAACGGTGATAAAACACAAACTAAAGAGGATGTGCACTATATCATTGACGATAAAGATATAAACTATGCGGTTGACCCTGAAACAGTCGGACAATACACAGGACTAAAAGATAAGAACGGCAAACTTATTTATGAGGGCGATATTATTAAAGAAAAATGGTATTCAAGAGATGATGAGAAATACAGAGAATGCCTTTATTCCGTAGAATACGACAAAGAGAAAATGGCATATTGCTTTGTAGAAGTTGAAAACGGATTTAAAAATTTCTTTGTAGATATGGAATACATTCAAGACGACTACGAAATAATCGGCAATGTTTACGAAAATCCGGAATTATTAGAGGAGCAGGAATAATGACCAATTTTGAAAAAATAAAAAAATGTCGGTTGATGAAATGGCAAGGTTTCTGACGAATTTTGATTGTTTTGTTATTTGTGAACACGAGGGAGCGTGCAAATCAAGCAATGACTTAGAAATGGAAGTTGCAAATGAAAAATAGAGAATTCCGAAAAGATTTTTACGTTGGAATGACATTTGCGATTGTTGGAGTGTTAGCACTCCTCATCGCCTTAACCACATTTTGCAATTAAAACAGTTTTTAAAGGAATTAAAAGCAATGAACTTTGAACCGACAATTGAACACAAAAAATATCGCAACGGAGCGATGTTGTCGGTTGCAACAAAAAAGAGAAGAAAACTAACTTATACATTAATCCGTCCACCTAAGTACGAATACAACTCAGAATTATTCATTAAAGAATATTCACAATTTGCAGATTTATTATTGTCATGTTCGTAAAATGTGTTAAACTCTATTTATGCAACAGGCGGTCATTTACGCAAGAGTTTCAACAAAAGAACAGGAAAGAGAGGGATTTTCTATTCCCGCTCAATTAGAACTGCTCCAAAACTATGCCGACAAAAACGGTATTTTTGTCGTAAAGATTTTCAAAGAGAGCGAAACTGCAAAAAAAGCAGGACGAAAAGCATTCAATGGGATGCTTAATTTCATAAAAGAAAAAAATATTAAAATTATCCTGGTCGAAAAAACAGACCGACTATATCGCAACTTCAAAGACTACGTCACAATTGACGATATTAAAGACATTGAAATTCACTTTGTAAAAGAAGGTGTAATTTTATCTGAAAAAGCAAGCAGTTCGCTGAAACTTGCACACGGATTTAAAGTCTTAATGGCTAAAAATTACATTGATAATTTGCGTGAAGAAGTTTTAAAAGGAAGAAAGAAAAAAATCGAATACGGAGAATATCCGCAACGAGCACCGTTAGGATATAAAAACGTTTTTGACAAAACAACCAAACACAGAATAATTATCCCTGACATTGAAACCGCACCGTTTGTAAAGCGAGCATTTACCATGTACGCAAAAGGCTTGTCGTTAGATGAAGTGCGGAAGAAACTTGCTTCAGAGGGATTTTTGATTAATGGTAAACCTGTTGCGAAAACCACGTTGGCAAGAACATTACACAGTCCGATTTATATCGGAAAAATGATGTTAAAAGGAGTTATATACGAAGCATCACACACACCTATTATCGGAATCGACTTATGGAATAAAGTTCAAACGGTGATTGATAAGGGAAATAAAACACGCAGTCACACCGTAGTTTTTCCTTACACAGGTCTGATAACTTGCGGAATATGCGGCTGTCAGTTGACAGCTGAATTAAAAAAGGGAAAATATATTTATTATCATTGCACCGGCAAACGAGGTGGCGCATGTAAAACTCAAAAAGAATATGTCCGTCAGGAAGAACTTGATGACGTATTTGTGAGCCTTGTAAAGAGGATTGCAAACAAAATACCCGATAAAGTACTTGAACAAATTAAAAAAAGCATGAAGGAGTTGCAGAGGGCTAAAAATGAATATGAAGAGTTTGAAAAGAAAAAAATAGATAAACAGATTACAACGATAAAAAGACGACTTGATTCACTTTACATTGATAAAATTGACGGAAAAATCAGTGAAGAATTTTTTGAGGAAAAGAATAGAGAATGGCATGCGGAGCGGAGCAAATTGCTTGCAAAAATGCAAACATTGAACAATGTTAGCGAGGAGTTTTATGAAGGTTCGAACTTGTTGTTAGATTTCTGTAAATCTGCTAATAGATTGTTTTTAGGGGCAACTCCGGAGAAAAAAAGACAGATTTTAAAATTAATAGGCTCGAACTTTACATACAAAAGCGGAAACGTAGCAATAACGCTCAATTCCGCCTTTGATTTTCTATTAAATTGTGATTTGTCCCGTATGGTGGGCGATGCGGGACTCGAACCCACGACCCCCACAATGTCAATGTGATGCGCTACCATCTGCGCTAACCGCCCATTTGTTTGGAACCCTTCGGGAGATGCGCTACCCCTCTCGAAAAAACATTCACAGGATGTTTTTTCTCGGCAGAGTGCTAACCGCCCATTCTTTTCTATATCTTCGTTAATACAATGTCACTATATATTTCTGTTACTATGTATTACTCAAAATATTAGGTACTAAAAAAGAGTCCTAAAGACTCTTTTTAAAAGTGGCTCCTCGAGTGGGACTCGAACCTACAACCCTTCGGTTAACAGCCGAATGCTCTGCCATTGAGCTATCGAGGAATGCTCACTCTTTAATTATAAACATGAAAAAAATAAAATGCAATCACTTTTTTATTTTTTTTTAAAATTTTGTAAAAAATCTCAATTATTTAATTTTTGATTTTCTTTAACTATTTTTTACTCTTTTATTGAATTATATCTTTTTGTGTTATTATAGATACAGAATTTATAAGGAGATTTATAATGAACAGAATTTCACATTTTAAAAACGCTATGAACCACAGAAATGCTATTAAAATCATTTCAGGTATTGATAATTTTGATATGGAAAGAATTTCAAATGTCGTTACTGCTGCTTCTCAAGGTGGCGCACACGCAGTTGATATTTCTTGCAACAAAGAAATCTTTGACATGGTTCACTCTATGACAGAACTTCCAATTTTCGTTTCTTCTATCAATCCTTCAGATTTGGTAATGGCTGCTGAATGGGGTGCTGATGCTATTGAACTCGGCAACTATGATGCTCTTACTAAATCAGGAAGAAAAGTTTCTGCTGATGAAGTTTGGAATTGGGCTAAGGAAACTAAATCTTTATTGAATGGAAAAGATGTTTTCTTCTCTGTTACTATCCCCGGTCATATTTCTATGAATGAACAAATTGATTTGGCTAACAAATTAGAAACACTTCATATTGATTTAATTCAAACTGAAGGTTCTTTAGTTCACGAACATTCTTCAAACGGTGCATTAGGGTTAATGGAAACTGCAATGACATCTATGGCTAATACAATGGAAATATCTTCAAATGTTGACATTCCTGTTATGACAGCAAGTGGTATTTCTGTTAAAACTGCTGCTATGGCATTTGCTTCAGGTGCTTGTGCTGTTGGTGTTGGCTCTGCAGTTAACAAGTGTGACTCTTTGATTTCTATGATTGCAACTGTTAGAAGTCTTGTTGAAGCAACTTCTATGTGGACTTTTAATTCTTCTGAAATCCACGAAGAAATTCATGCTTAGTTCTATTTTGGGATACACTTTATAGGTGTATCCCTTTTTTAATATTTATGTCTGTTATTCTTGATATTGATTCTGATTTAAAATTTAAATTTATGTCCTTTCAGGATTTGGTTATTTCTCTTGATAGACTCACAAGGTTTAAAAATCCTGAAATAAAGTATAGACGTGTTTTTTATGACATTATTTTGCGTCATTTAATTACACCGTCTGTTTCTAAACATAAACTTGATGAGCTTTCTCCGCAATTTCTTGTTCGTGTTGTGCAAGAAATTTGGAATCAATCTGTTTCTAAATTGTTTTCAGGCAATTTTATTGATTACAATTTTTCTTTATTTGATTTAGACAATCAAGAATATTCTATTAATGATGATTATACTTTGACTTTAATGAATTCAAATTTGAATTTCTATCCGATTTTAAGTAATGTTTCTGTTTCTGATTTACCTAAAAACCTTAAATATGTTAAATATTTACTTGAAAACAACTGTTTAAAATCTGATTTAAGCTGTGTTTCGGATAAAATTAGAAATAAATATAAAACATTATTTCCTGTAAAAAAATTAATTTTGACAGAAGGAATCACTGAAGAGATATTATTGCCTAAATTTTCAGAGGTATATGGCTATAATTTTGATGAAAATGGCATTTTTATTCTTGCAACAGGTGGAAAAAGTAAAGTTTTAAGTCTTTATGCCGAATTAAAATATATTTTGAAAATTCCTATTTTTGTACTTTTAGACAATGATGCTGAGCCTGTTTTTAATGATGTAGTTTCTGTTTTGAGAAATCAAGACTTTGCTTATTTAATAAAATCAGGTGAATTTGAAGATATTTTATCAAAAGAATTAATTAAAAATGCTTTTTCAGAAATGTATTATGATGTTAAGCCTGCTGCAATTGAAGAACTTTCTTCTGTTGAAGGTACTTGTTCTGCATTGGAAATATTATGGAAATCCAGAGGGCTTGGGGAATTTAGAAAAGCACATCTTGCAAAAGCAGTTCACGACTGTATTTCAAATAACTCTTTTATTACTGATGAAATAAATACCATTTTATATGCAATTAAAAATTTATAAAGAAATATTAATTTTATTAGTAAAAAACTGTTTTACAAATTTCCGTTCAATTTCTTTTATTTTTAATAATTAAATATAATTAAAAATTATAATATAAAAATCCTGTTGGCGGTGAATAAAAATAAATCAATTCAATAATACCAATTGCAAGAATTAAAGCCCATATAAAATTTGGTTTTACATATTTTGCCAGATCTTTTCCTTCAACAGATATACGGAAAAATATAAAAATAATACCAATTAAACAATATAAAACAGGTTTAAATCCCCATGAATGCTGTTCTAAACCAATATTTAAATTGATTTCTTGCAAGTTAATAGAAATTCCTGTTAATTTTGTTAGAGAAAATAAATTGCAATAAAAGTTCTTTAAATCTTGAATAGAAGGTAATCTTAAAAACATACCCAACATAGATACATATAAAAATGTTATAGAAATTGTTATAAAATTTGGTATTTTTATATTTAATTTCTTCCAATATCGATTAATTATAAAACCTATGCCATGGAAAAGTCCCCACAGTATTGCGAGCAATGATGCACCTTGCCACAATCCTCCCAAAAAACAAGTTAAAATTATCGAAAAATTTATAAACCATTCTTTTGGGTTGAGCGATTTTAGAGGGTTGTAGACGTAATTTTTCATAAATCTTGAAAAAGTAATATGCCATCTTTGCCAAAAATCAACAATATCTTTTGCAAACATGGGAGAATTAAAATTAATTGGAATATTAATATTCAACATCAATGCAGAACCCAAGGACATATCCATGTAACTTGAAACATCTAAGTATATGTGAAAATATTCCATTATAGAAAATAATAATGCTTCAATACTGCTCATAGAATTAATTATTTCTATTTTAGAAAAAATTTCTGCACTTAATGTATCAACAATAAAACTCTTTTTATAAAAACCTATTAGAAAAATTGCCAATCCGAAAATAAAGTTTTTATGATTAAAGAATTTTTTTCTTAAATTATTAAATTGAGGAATAGTTTCACTATGTTTAACAATTGGTCCAACTATCAACTGAGGGAAAAATACAAAAAACAAACAATAATCAATAAATCCATAATTGATTTTTTCGTTATCTGCTGTATCTTTTAAAAAACCTATCTGTTGCAATGTTTGAAAACTAATGGCTAAGGGTAATAGTATTTCAATCAATGGAAATTTTGTCAAAAAAATAGAGTTAATTGTATCAACAAAAAAGTTTAAGTATTTAAAAAGACCTAATGTAATAAGATTAAATGTGATTGCTGAAACTAATAAGATTTTCGTTCTTTTTTCTTTGCGGAATTTTTTAATAAAATAATAAAATGTATAATTAATGAAAAGATAAACTACAAAAAAATATAAATATTTGATATTAAACCAAGCATAAAAGACTAAAGAAGCTATAATAAGCCATATTTTTCCACCAACAAGAAATTTTAACTTATTTAATATAAAATAAACTGCAATAACGATTGGGAAAAAAATAAAAATGTACACATCTGAATTAAATAGCATAATTTTTCTCTATTCTATTGTGTTTGTTATAATTATTTATTTCATTTTCAAGATTTTTAATATGTTTATCAACATTTCTTTGAGTAACATAAACCCCAAAACCTCTTATTGATGGTTCTTCATTTTTATTTTCATAAAAAAGTCTATCAATAATCAATTTAGAAGTCCAATTATTAACATGAAACGGGTCTATAAAATTAAATTTATTTACAGTAATATCATTTACACCGGTAAAATCATAAAAGGGTGTAATTTGAACGATTTTTCTTTTAATGTCATTAAATTTCTTCAAATCAATTAAATTATAAACTTCAATATACTCAGGAATGATAAACAATTCAAATTTAATATTATTTTGTACACAAAGAGAATATATTTTTTTTAATTCTTCGAGCTGTTCGTATTGATAATCATCTTGAATATATTCAATATTTTTGAATTTATTTAATTTCGTTTTTTCAGATTGAGAAGGATTTGTGGCTAAAGTTTTAGCCCAAGAACCATCTTTAAAAAGGTTTGTTTTTGTTACAGTTGACCACTTATCCCAAAAGTAATAATTGTAAAAGGGTAAACTTAAAAGATATAGTCCATAAAATCTGATTTTTTCTTTTGTAGAAATAGGATAAGGACAATAATTTAAAATCTTTTTACAACGATATTTTGCTCCATCAAAACTATCTTTTAGACCTGCATCTGAAATTTGTACAATAATCTTTTGGGGGCTTATTTTCGTGGAAAGCATAAACTCCAATACTCTTCTAACATCATATAACGTATTATCTGCATATGTCA
This sequence comes from uncultured Muribaculaceae bacterium, assembly GCA_964550875.1. Lineage (GTDB taxonomy): Bacteria > Cyanobacteriota > Vampirovibrionia > Gastranaerophilales > Gastranaerophilaceae > RUG841. The sequence goes on from CAZKAS010000005.1 coordinate 36,644, forward strand.
TTGTGTACCAAGTACCATTAGAAATATTTTGCAAATTCATTAAATAACAAGAACAAGATCCAAACAAAAAAGAATCATACTTATCTTTGTTTGAAAGAATATATTTCATTTTTGCATATCTTTCATTTGTAAAAATAGTTTTATTTTTAATATTTTCGTATTCTAATTTCCCAAAAATTGTAAAAGGATCATAAAAATAATTAAAAGATATAATAGAAACAATAAAAATTAATAAAATAGAAATAATTTTAAATAAAAAGTTATTATTAAAATTTTTCATTTTTCATGCTCCTGTAGTAATAAAAATAGAGGAAGACTTTTAATAAACTATAAGTAAAAATAAATGAAAAAACAACTAAAAAAGTTAGTTTTAAATTGCTTTAAAGGTATTTTAGAGAAGATTTTTAAAATTTTAATTTTACTTTTACTTTTAATACAACAATTTTTCTATAATACGATCTATAATCCAATTCTTTCCGCTATTTCAGGAACTATTTTTTGCCAAGCTAATCCGTTAGGGTGCATATCAACTTCTGAATTTTTATATTTTTTATATGGTAAAATATTCTGTTTCATAAAATCGTCTAAAGAAATAACTTTTATTCCTTGAGCATCAAGTTCAGCGAAGTCATCAGTAACAGGTAAATCATACAAAACAACGTAAAATTTTACATTATTCCAATTTTTATCAATTTCTTTCTTCGATTCTAAAATATGTCTATTAAAAAATTTTATCGATTTCTTCTTATTTAAACTTCTTTTATGAGAAATTTCTTGATTAATTTTTTTTAAAAGATAAGAATAATTTAAGAGCGTAAAAATATAAGGTGTTTCAACAAGTTTACCGTTTCTTTCTTGATATTTTAATCCATTTAAAATATCAGGATTATAAATGTTTTCTAAGTCAACTTTAAGAGCCATATAAATAATATATTCCGGCTCATCAGTTTCTAAATAAAAGTCAGGATTTTTTAGTTGCCAAAGCATATTTTGAGCAGACCAAGTTTGAAAAGCCATGTTGTAAACAGGTCTTTTAACATATTCAGACAAAATAAATGGCAATCTGTCATTATCTTTCAGCCTGTATCCATAAACATAAGAACCTCCAAATAAAATTATAGGTTTATCTTTATAATTTTTGCCATATTTTTTACCCAAATCTTTTGATTTTGCCTGTTTATATTTATTCTCGAATTTTTCAATTTTTATTGAATAAGGATAAAAAATTTTGCCATTGTGAAGTTTTACACTCAAAAAAATTTCATTAACATAAGCAAAAATTTCTCCAAAAATTAGAATAAAAATAATTAACATAATATTCATGTTTTTAAATATTTTTTTCATTTCCTTAATACTTTCGTAGGTCTATGGTTAATTCGAGTTTATACTGGTTTAGTTTTTCTTTCTCTATTCTATCAAAATAACTTCCTTTTTGAAAAATAGTTCCTGTTTATTTGTAATACAGGAACTATTTCATAAAATGCTCTTCTTTGCTTTCAATAGTTTATTGTTCTATGCGTTCAAATGAACATATTTTGCATCTTTAATGCCATCAATTTCTGATATTAATTTTAAAGTATCATTATCAACTTTTGTGTCGGTACTCAAAATCATTATCGAGAGTGGATCTGTTCCATTATTATCCGCTACGTGCATTTTGCTTATGTTTACGTTATTCGAACCAATTACTGTTGCTACTTTTGCAATCATGCTTGGTTTGTTTTCGTGAGGAAGTACAAGCATGTGTTCTTCAGGCTGAATACACATCTTATGTTCATTGATTTCCGTTATTCTCGGCATTCCGTCGGTAATTAATGCACCTGTAACACATATTTCATCTTTGTCTGTTAGCAATTTTACCGTAACTGTTCCTTGATATGAACATTCATTATGTGATTTGGAAGTAACTACGTTTATTCCTCTCTTTTTCGCAATTACAGGCGCATTAACGTAATTTACACCTTCATCAACAGATGAAAATACACCTTTTAATACTGCAATCGTAATTGGAGAAATATCTAAGTCTGCAAGTTTTCCTTCTACGGTTAAATTAATTGATTTTAAATTTCCGTTTGCAATTTGGAATGCCATTGCTCCCACATTTTCTGCTATCGACATATATGGTTTTACCGGTTCCAAAATAGATGGTTTTAATGCAGGAATATTGACCGCAGCTTTTGCGCTTCCTCCTGAAAGTACATCTCTGATTTGTTCCGCTACGTCAATCGCAACATTAAATTGTGCTTCTTTTGTACTTGCTCCTAAATGCGGAGTCAAAACTACATTTTTATCGCAACTGCATAGTACACATTTCGACATATCAGGTTCGTTTTCATATACGTCAATTGCTGCCCCTGCAACCTGTCCGCTTTCAAGTGCCTCTTTTAAGTCTGCTTCATCAATAATTCCACCTCTTGCACAATTAATGAGTCTTACTCCTTTTTTCATTTTTGCAATGGTGTCTTTATTAATTAAATGCATCGTTTCTCGTGTTTTCGGTACGTGAACAGTTATATAATCACATACTCCCCATAAATCATCTAATGATTGAACATATTTTGCTCCCGCTTTTTCAACGGTTTGTTGTGATGTATATGGGTCAGAAACAATTACTTTCATTCCGAGTGCAATCGCAACTTGCGCAACATGTGAGCCGATTTTACCAAAACCGATAATACCCAATGTTTTACCAAAAACTTCTACTCCCGTGAATTTTGAACGTTCCCAGTTTCCTGTTTTTGTCGATGTCGCTGCGGTCGGAATATTCCTCGACATTGCAAGCATTAATGCAACTGTGTGTTCCGCTGCGGCATTTGTGTTTCCGTCAGGTGAGTTTACAACTAATATACCTTTTTGCGTTGCGGCTTCAATATCAATATTATCTACGCCAACTCCGGCTCTGCCGATAATTTTAAGATTTTTTCCTGCTTCAATGATTTTTGCTGTCACCTTCGTTTGACTTCTTACCATAAGTGCATCATATTCACCAATGATTTCACAAAGTTCTTCCTCTGTCTTTGTCGGTAAAAATTCTACCTCTGCAACTCCGTCAAGGATTTTTCCCGCATTTTCATTAATTTTATCCGTAATTAAAACTTTCATTATTTGTCCTTTTCTTTATGCTTTTTCGGCAAGCGTTTTAATAACCGCTGCAACACCTGCTCCTAATTCAAATTTGTAGCCTAACTTATAAAGTGAAGCTTCCAAAGAACCGATTGCCGTAATTGCATCTCTGTCTGAAACAAAACCTAAATTGCCAATTCTGAATATTTTATCTTTAAGTTCTTTCTGTCCGTTTGCAACCACTATATCAAAATCTTTTTTGATTGTTTTTCTGATATCGGGAACTGAAATTCCTTCAGGCGGAAGAACTGCCGTAATTGCATTCGATGCAACTTTTTCATCTTTTACAAGTAATTCCAAACCGATTGCTTTTACACCCGCTCTTATTGCAGAAGCAATTCTTGCATGTCTTGACCAAATGTTTTCAAGCCCTTCTTCTTTCATCATTTGAAGTGCCGTATCCAGTGCCACAAAAAGATTTACTGCAGGTGTCCAAGCTGTCGATGCATCAAGAACTGATTTTCTGTTTTGTTTCCAATTAAAATAGAAACTAGGATTTGCACATTCTTCACTTACCTTTATTGCTCTATCGCTTGCAGCAAGAAATGCAAGTCCCGGAGGAATCATAAAGCCTTTTTGTGAACCTGAAATCAGAACATCTATTCCCCATTCGTCCATTTTGCAAGGCAATGCACCCAAACTTGTTACTCCGTCAACAACTGACAATGCGCCGTGTTCTTTAATGTATGAAACAATAGTTTTAACATCATTTGTAACACCTGTTGCCGTTTCGTTGTGAGTCAAAGTAACAATTTTATATTCTTTATTTACGTCGGCGTCCAAGATTTTCTTAACTTCTTCGGGGTCGATTGCGCAACCTGCATCTACCGTATATCTCGTTACCACAGCACCTTTCATTTCGGAAATTTTTGCCCATCTTTCGCCAAAATTACCAATTACCAAAGATAAAACTTTATCTCCCGGATTTACAAGGTTGAATATTGCTGCTTCCATTGCACCTGTTCCGCTTGAAGTAAATACCATTACATCGTTCTTCGTTTGAAACAAAAGCTTCATGTCTTCATATACTCTTTTTAATACTGCGGAAAATTCCGTGCTTCTATGTCCGATTGGGTGTTTTGCCATTGCAAGCAATACGCTTTCGGGTACCGGAGTCGGGCCGGGAATCATCAAAAATGTTTTATCTTTCATATTAAGTTCTCCCTTATTATTCTTATTCATATTACTATAATTGTCACATAAACATAAGAGAGTTACTCAAGGTATTAAATAATGTTAAATTTAATTATAAAATCATTGCTAATATCATCAACAAAATCATTCCTGCTTGTAGTCCGCCTGACAAATATCTGTCAAATTTGTTTTCGTGATATCCTACTCCTGTCTTCTGAGCATGGGCTGCACTGACTACCCTATCCAAACGTGTTAGACTGTCACCGCTATATGTCTTTTTTAATACTTTCTTTTCCATTTTTGATAATCTCTCATTTTCTGTTGCGTTCGGATTGCTCTTTCCTAATATCATCTTTTCCGCCGATGTTAGTGCCTCTTCAAAATCATCGTGATATGCTGCTGCTCCTCCTGTTGTATATGATGAATAATTATTTGAATTATTACTGTAACTATAAGGACTTGTCGGCATTTGACCGATTTTTACCGTGCCTGTTGATGTTCCTCCAAATGAAAAATTTCTTTCCTGTGGTGTATAGTAATTTTGGGGTGATTGCGTATATATACCTTCAGGTGTTGTTGGTTGCGGCTCAAAGTTATTTTCCAAAATATTTTCATTTGAATTGATTGCAAGCAAAGATGCTTTCAATTTATCCGTTCTTTCTGAAAGTTCTCCTTCTGAAGCCTTCCCGTATGTTTTTTGCTCCAACCTTTCTACACGTTTATATACATTTTCTCCCTGATAATTCTTTTGAAATACTTTTTCTTCCATCATATCAATTACAGGATATGTGACGTTTTTATCTTCAGGAAGATATTCCGCTTCCGCAATTCTTTTTTCATTTTCCGTCTTTTTCGGTTCTGTTGAAACTCCGCTTGAATCCGTAATCTTTTTCAATCTCTCGGCATTCGTTCCTGATTTTTTTTCTCCAAACAAAAATTCTTCTATTCTGCTTAGTCTTTTCGTTGGCTGTTCCTCTTTATACTCAACACCAAATAAATCTCTTTCGATTATTGTTATATCCTCTATTTCACTGCAAAAAGTTTGGCAAGACAATACTGTCAGCATTGCCGCCGCTAATATCATTTTCTTCATAACCGTATCCCCTTATACGGTATAAATATAACCTATGTTAGTGAATGTTCCAATCAGCCAAATAATCGCAAATCCTATTGCTATCGTCGGTAAAAATATTAGCAAATATGATGATGTTTTTGTTAAATCGTACGTCTTCTCTATCACTTTTGCATATAACACTATTACCCATACTAACAACAAAATTTCCATTTTTGTTCCGAAAAAATAGCCAAGTTCCGACGACGTTTTTACTAAATTGAATGGGGCTATAAACATTAACGGTAAAAGTGTATATCCTGTTTTATTTAATAATTCCTTGATTTTTCCGCCTCTATTGAATATTTTTGCAACCATATCAAAAAATATTGCCGAAAATATCCATATTATTATGGTATTTATTACATATGTGTATATGTTAGTTATATACAAGCAATTCGCATTGAGTTCGTTGTTTGGAATACATAAAAATAAAGAACTCAATATCAATGTCAGTAACGATTTATATATCGGTTCATCTGCAGTTATTTCAGAAAAATTTATCTCAAATAATACTTTATATAACTTTTCAAAGTATTCTTTCATTCGCTACTCCCATAGATATAACGGTTTGCGTGCATATTTCACACTGGAAGGCATTATATCATCAAAAATTGACTTCTTTTGGCATAATCCAAGCGTTTCCAAAAATTTATTGCTCTTTCCATATTCAGTAAAATCAATTACTTCTTTTGAATATCCTTTTGTTTCAAGAATTTTTATCATCATTTCTCGAGCTTCTCTTCCTCCGCCCGTTGAATCAACAAAACCTAATTTTAAAGCTTGTCTGCCTGTAAAAATTCTTCCGTCTGCGTATTTGTTCAAATTTTTTGAAGTTAAATCAACCTTTGCAACTTCATATTTGTCATTTCTGTTAATTCTTCCTTTTGTAATCGCTTCCTTAAATTGTTGATATGAATCATTAACCATTTCTTGAAGAAGTTGTCTTTCTTCTGTTGTCATTGCTCTTGTTGATGAGCCTATATCCTTGTATTTACCGCTTTTTATTACATTTTGGGAAATGCCGAGTTTATTCGTCAAAAGTTCGTGAGCGTCTGTTGTAGACATAATTACTCCGATACTTCCTGTCATTGTTCCTTCTAAAGCTACAATTCTGTCTGCCGCACTTGCTACGTAATATCCTCCGCTTGCTGCAATGTCATCAAGTAATGCAATTATCGGTTTCTTTTCTCTCAAATTTATAACCGCCGAATACAATCTTTGTGACATTCCTACTGTTCCTCCGGGGGAGTTAATTCTTAATATTACTCCTTTTACGGTTTCATCATTTTCTGCCTCATTTAACGCCTCTAACGCTACTATAGAAGAGTTTTTTTCTACTAAAAAATTATTTTCTTCTGTCGAATTAATAACACCGCTTAACTGAATAATTGCTACTTTGTTCGGGCTGATAATTTTTCCTATTCCGGTCTTTTGCTTCCCTTGAATTTTTTTATTTGCGCTTTCTCCAATATTTATCATTTGATTTATCAATCCAAATATTACTGATACTACGCATAGTATTAAGACTGTAAGAAATAGTTTGTTCTTTTCCATTTTATGCCTGCATTTCTTTACAAATTTTTTCTAATGCTTTAATCATTGCTGTTTGATATTGATTGCAAATCTCTTCGTTTCTGCCTTCAAATCTTAGTGTAAATACCGGCTCCGTATTACTTTGTCTTATCATCGCAAATCCGCCATCAAATACAACCCTCAGTCCGTCTAGTCTGATAATATCCTTTATTCCCTCTCCAAAAAAGTTCGGATTTCTTTCAATTTCCTCATCTACTTTTGTAAGAACAGCCTTCTTCATTTCATCTTTACAAGGAAATCTTACTTCTGATGAGGTAAATACGGCATTAAACGGTTCAAGTAATTCTGTCATTTTGAAATTTTTGTCCTGTTTTTTCTTTCTGTTTAACAGGTCAGCTATTCTTGATGCTGCATATACCGCATCATCAAATCCGTACCAATTTTCTTTAAAAAACATGTGTCCGGACATTTCACCTGCTGCTATTGCATCTGTTTCTTTCATCTTTGCTTTAATGTATCCGTGTCCTGTTTTGCACATTATCGCATTTGCTCCAAGTTTGTTCAGGCTGTCAAATAAAACTTGTGAACATTTTACCTCTGAAACAATTACTGGCTTTTTCTCCGAATTTATAAATTTCGGAATTATATCTGTTGCATATATATACAACAACTTATCCCCTGTTAAATAGTTTCCGTCACAATCAATAACACCTATTCTGTCGGCATCACCGTCAAATGCTACTCCAATGTCAGCTCCTGCTTCCACTACTGTTTTCTTTAATGTATCAAGTGTACTTTCTATACTGGGATTTGGGTGATGGTTTGGAAATCTTCCGTCCGGTTCAGTAAATAATTCAATTACTTCATATCCGCATTTTTTCAGCATTTGCGGAGCAACCACTCCTGCTGCCGCATTTGCGCAATCTGTTACAATTTTTACATCTTTTTTATCCGTTCCAAAGAGTTCAATCTGTTTCTCAATATACTTATCTACCATATTAAATTCGTGATATTCACCTGCGTTTGAGGCATCTGAGTATTCTCCGTCAATTACTTTTTGAGTAATATTCTTTACGTCTTTGATTTGTTCTTCATGAAGTGATTGCTTTTCGCAAGTCATTTTTAATCCGTTGTATTCTGGTGGATTATGGCTTGCTGTAATAATTAATGCACCGTCAACAGTTCCATATGGAGTTTCAATAAATTCCGAGTAATACCCAAAAGGCGTCGGTCCCATGCCTAAATCAATTACATTCCCTCCTGCTGATAATATTCCGTTTACAATAGATTTTGCAAGCGGCTGTGAGTGAAGTCTTGCATCTCTGACTACAGATAGTGTTATTTCTTCTTTGCCTAATCGCTCTCTTACGTAATAAACATACGCTCTTCCGACTTTTTCAAATAATTCTTCTGTTACGGTTTCTCCATATACTCCTCTTATGTCATTTTTGCCGAATGCTTTTAACGTAATCATGTAAACTCCTTGTATTATTGACATTATAATTATATTATAAATACTAACTCAAACATGGATTATTTTATGAATAAATCTAAAAAATTTTCTGATAACAAAATTGCGTGCCTTTTCTTATTTCCCTGTGTCGTTGGCTGTTTAATTTTTATTATTATCCCTGTTTTTTGCTCTTTCGGATTGAGTTTCTTTGAATGGGATTTATTATCTTCTCCTGAATTTGTCGCTTTTAATAATTATCTTGACCTCTTTCAAGAACCTGAATTTTTTAGAGTATTATACAATACTGTTATTTATGCCGTATTTACTACAATTTTTTCTGTGATAATACCTCTTTTCCTCGCTGATATTTTGAATAAAAAATTTAAGTTCTCTGATTTATTTAAAACAATATACTTTATCCCTTTTATCACTCCTATGCTAGTTGTTGCCCTCGTTTGGGCATGGATTTTTGATCCGAATATCGGATTCATGAATTTCCTTTTAAAAACTAATATTCAATGGCTATATAACCCTGATACCGCAATGTTTGCCGTGATTTTAGTTTCCGTTATAAAATTAATCGGTTATAATACAGTTCTTTTAATCGGCGGTTATGCCGGTATAAATTCTTCTTTGGCTGAAGCGGCAAAAATTGATGGGGCAAATTCTATACAAACTTTTTTTAAAATAACGCTACCTCTTTTGAGTCCCGTAATATTTTTTGTCTTTATAATTACTACCATCTCTTCGTTTCAGGTATTTGATTTAATATATCTTATGACTCAAGGCGGGCCTGATGGGGCTACTGATGTCTTGGTCTATTGGCTTTATAAAAATTCTTTTGAATATTTTGAAATCGGCAAGGCCTCTGCCACTGCATATATTTTGTTTGTAATAATCGGCGCATTATCCTTATTGCAATGGTTTACAAGAAAAAAATGGGTTTATGGAGAATAAATATTAAAAATGCGGTCAGAGTTTACTCTGACCGCTTATATTTTATTTTTTACCAGTTAAATATTCATCGCTCTTAAAATATCTGTAATATCCGAGCTTGTCTTTTTAACGTCTGCAAGTGCATATTTTATTGCATTATCAGGATCTTTTAATCCGTTACCCGTCAATATACATACGATTTTTGAGCCTTCTTTTACCATTTTTGCTTTATTTGATTTGATTAAGCCTGCAACTGAAGCTGCTGATGCAGGTTCGCAAAGAATTCCTTCTGAAGATGCAATTAATTTGTATGCTTCTACGATTTCTTCATCTGTGACGCTGTTAATTACTCCTCCTGACAAATCTCTTGCTCTTTCTGCTTGTTTCCAACTTGCAGGATTTCCTATTCTAATTGCTGTCGCTAGTGTTTCAGGGTGCATAATTCTTTCCCCTCTAACTATTGCTGCAGCTCCTTCTGCTTCAAATCCCATCATCTTCGGTAAATGTGTGGATTTATTAATCGCAAGCCATTCTTCATAGCCTTTGAAATATGCAGTAATATTTCCTGCGTTTCCTACAGGAATAAAGTGATAATCAGGTGCATCTCCAAGCGCTTCAATAATTTCAAATGCTCCTGATTTTTGTCCTTCTATTCTGTACGGATTAAGTGAGTTTACCATTGTTATCGGATAATTTTTAGAAATATCTATTACTCTTTCGAGTGCTTCGTCAAAATTTCCGTTAATAGCAATAATATTCGCTCCGTACATCATTGCCTGCGATAATTTTCCAAGCGCTATATATCCGTCGGGAATCAGTACAAATGTTTTCATTCCTGCCTTTGCTCCGTAAGCCGCTGCCGCTGCGCTTGTATTTCCGGTTGATGCGCAAATAATCGCATTTGAGCCTTCTTCTTTTGCCTTTGAAACAGCCATCGTCATTCCACGATCTTTGAAACTGCCTGTCGGGTTTGATCCTTCAAATTTTAAGTATAATTCTGCGTCAAGTCCGATTTTTTTTGCTAAATTATCTGCTTTTATTAATGGTGTATTTCCTTCATTTAACGTCACTATCGGTGTTTTATCCGATACTGGCAAATACTCTTTGTACTTATTGATTAATCCTTGATAGTGTTTATCCGTACTCATCTTTTTTCCCTTAATTCATTACTCTTATTATACTTTTGACTTCTTCAATGACATTTGAATTTTTCATTTCATTAAGTGCATTATTAATGTTGCCTTCGTTACTTAATCCTGTAATTATTACAACTTCTGCTTTTCCGTCTTGTGAACCTTTTTGAAGAATATCCGATAAATTTATATTATGTTTTCCGCATATTGTTCCTATTATACCGATTGCTCCGGGGGTATCTATCGTATTCAACATAATATAATATCTATTTACTGTATCTTTAATCTCCAATGTCTTTGCCGTTTCTTTATGATTGCATCTCATCATCGGAAGAGGATATGCGGTTCTCTTTACTTCTGCACATAATGCCAATATATCTCCTACTACCGAACTCGCTGTCGGAAATTCGCCGGCTCCCGGGCCTGTAAACATTATCTCTCCAACCGGAGTACCCGATAACATAACTGCATTTGTTACATTATTTATTTTTGCCAATACGTGATCTTGCGGTACCAACATAGGGTGAACTCTTACGTCCGCTGTCCCCTTTTCATCAAGTTCTGCTGATGCTATTAATTTAATTTTATAGCCAAGTTCATTCGCTCTTTCTATATCTTTTGCAGAAATTTTCGTTATTCCTTCTCTATAAATTCCGTCAATTTTAATTCTTCTGCCAAATGCTATTGTTGCAAGTGTTGCTATCTTATACGCTGCGTCAAATCCTTCAACATCTCCTGTCGGATTCGTTTCCGCATATCCCAACTCTTGCACTTCTTTCAATACTTTTTCGTACGATGCACAATCTTCATCCATTTTTGTCAAAATGTAGTTCGTTGTACCATTTAATATCCCTTTAACTTTTGTTATTTCGTTAGATCTCAATATGGTTTTGATTGGCATTATAATCGGTATTCCTCCCGCTACTGCCGCTTCATAAAGTATTACCACATTCTTTTTCGTTGCTGCTTGAAATAGCTCTTCTCCGTGTTTTGCAAGCAATTCTTTATTCGCCGTTACTATGTGTTTCCCGTTTTCTATTGCTTTCTTTAGCAGTTGCAACGCAGGATTTACACCGCCCATTACCTCTACTACAACATCTATATCGTGATTTTCAACAATCTCAAACGCATTATCTGTTAATAAATTTTCGTCTAAATCTTCTATGTTTCTTTTCTTATTTATACTGTGTACGGCAATTTTTACTATCTCTACCTGCTCTGAGAATTTTCTTAATGTCTTTACTACTCCGCAGCCTACCGTACCAAGTCCTATTATACCTATTTTTAATTTTCCCATTTGAGAAATCCTTACATTTATTATTATTGTTAGGTTTATTAAACCACAAACCTTTGTTTTAAACAATCTATTGAAAATATTTCTTTGTTTATGTAAAATTGGCTAAGAAAAGGAATTTGTTTATGAAAATTGTCATATATGGCGCAAATAACAGAGGTTGCCTTATCGCAACATCACTGTTTGAGGATCACGATGTCGTTATTGTGGATAAAGCTGAAAATATTTCTGACGATTTTTATAAATTAGATATTGAAGTATTAGCCGGTAGCGCTTCGGACATAAATTTTTTAAGAGAACATCATCTCGACGATTGCGATGTTTTTATCGCTTGTAATGATAATGATGAAGTTAATATTGTCGCTTGTATTATGATGAAAGCAATTTCCTCCGTTAAAACAGTTTGTTTTATCAGCAGCGAAGAATATTATAATTCTATCTGGTCGATAAAAAATTCAAGGTTCGATAAGGATTTCTTATTGGATTACATAATTCGTCCCGAAGAACTTTTGACAGGTGAGATTTTCAGGATAATTACCGTTCCAAGTGCTACACAAGTCGAAATTTTTGCAAAAGGGAAGGCTCGTTTACTTGAATACCCTATTAAACAAACTTCCCCCATTGTTAACAAAAAAGTTAAAGATTGCTCTTTTCCTCAAGAAACACTTATTGTCGGCATTACTCGTGACGGTAATCTTTCTATGCCTTCCGGAGATACTGAACTAAAAGTCGGAGATAAGGTTATCTTTATGGGCTCGGTTAAATCTTTGGATTTACTCGCTGCTGAAGTCTTTAGAGATGATACTAAAGTCAATTCCGTTGTCATTATCGGCGGTGGTAACGTCGGTCTGTTACTGGCTGAAAGACTGGAACAAGCTGACATCAAATGCAAAATCTTTGAAAAAGATTTGAAACGTTGTGAACAAATTTCTCAGATTTTATCGAAATCTTTAGTCATTAATGGCGATGGAACCGATATTCAACTTCTCTTGAATGAACAAGCAGAAGATGCTGATGTCTTTGTTTGTTTGACTGATAACGACGAAAAAAATCTGCTATGCTCTCTGCTGGCAAAACAATCCGGCGTTAAAAAAGTTATCTCACGTGTTTCTAAAAGTATGAATGTGGATTTGTTTGAAAAAGTAGGTATTGACGTTGCTATTTCTCAAAATGATGCTGCTATGCACGATATTTATGATCATTTTATTGTTACGGATATTTCTATACTCGCTACCGTTGAAAGCGGTCAAGGCGAAGTCGTCGAAATTCAGTTGCCTCAGTCTTTTGTACAAAGAAAAATTATGGATTTAAAACTGCCCTATAAAGCAGTTATTGCTATCATTGAACGTCGAAAACACGTCATTATTCCAAAAGGTGATACTTTGATTATGCCTGATGATCATCTAATTGTTTTTACAATGCAGGAAAATTCCGCACCTATTCAAAAATATTTGAAAACTTGTTAGGGGATTATGAGATTAAATTTTTTAACTGTCGCTATAAGTTTAATTTTAAGATATATGACAATCGTCATGCTGCTTCCGATTGCTATTTCTGTGTGTTTCAAGGATAAACTTTCTGCATCTGCTTTTGCAATAACTATGTTTATTACCCTCATAATTGGAATATTTCTTCATCCTAAACGTATTCAATCTGACTTATTAAATGATTTAAAAAAAACTGAAGCTCTCGGAACGGTTGCTTTTTCTTGGATTATTTTATCTTTTATTTCAACTATTCCTTACCTGTTTTTTGGTTTGTCCCCTGTTAATGCATTATTTGAAGCTGTTTCCGGAATTACTACCACAGGAGCAACAATATTAACGGATTTTTCTTTGTATCCAAAGTCTATGTTCTTTTGGCGTTCTTTTACTCAATGGCTTGGCGGTATGGGCATAATTGTTTTATTTATTGCCATTTTACCTCAATTTGCGGTTGCAGGACGTCAAATGTTTTCTGCAGAGTCACCGGGGCCTACTGACGGTAAATTTACTCCTCGTGTTAAGTCAACTGCTGCTGTTCTTTGGAATATGTACACTGCGTTTACTCTCATTTTGATTATTCTGTTAAAATTTCTCGGTATGCCTTTTTTTGATGCAGTTTGTAATGCCATGTCCACTATTTCTTGTGGCGGTTTCTCTCCTAATCAAGATAGTATTATAGGTTATAATAACCCTCTGTTTGTTTGGATAATCGCATTCTTTATGTTTCTTGCAGGAACTGGATTTTCTATGTTATACAGAGTTTTTGTTCAAAGAAGATTTAGAATTCTATTAAACAATGATGAATTTTTCACTTATGTTGGTATGATTTTATTCTCTACTGTATTAATAACTTGTATTTTAGTATTTAATAAAACTTATTGTTTGGAAACTGCGTTTGAACAAAGTTTGTTTCAAACAATCTCTATAATTACTACTACGGGATTTGCTACTGTTGACTACACAAAATGGGCTTTCCCTGCTCAAATGATTTTGGCTGTATTGTTTTTTACGGGTGCTTGTGCAGGTTCGGCTTCCGGCGGATTAAAAATTATTAGATTGGTTTTTGTTTACAAATATATAAGAAGAGAGTTGTTTAAAATCCTTCATCCTAATGCAGTCGTTCCCGTTAAAGTGAATGGGATTACTGTTTCCAATGAAATTATGGCTCAGATGATGTCTTTTGTTATTTTTTATTTTGGTATTTTTGCTCTGACTGCATTCCTTGCAACAATGATTGAACATAATTTTTCAATTGGTACAATGGGGGCAATAGTTTCTCTAGGTAATGTCGGACCTGCGCTTGGTTCTTTAGGACCGTTAGGAAATTTTGATATGCTTCAACCTGCTACAAAAATTATTTATATTTTTAACATGTTAATCGGACGTCTTGAATTGATACCGTTTTTAGCACTGTTACACCCTGATTTTTATTACATTAAAAAGTAAAGAGTATGAGAAATGGATTACACGACAATAAATGCTAAAAAATTAAATGGAACGATAATTATTCCTCCTGATAAGTCTATAAGTCACAGAACTGCTATGTTTGCTGCTCTTACAAAGGGCATTGTGAATATTAAAAATTATTCTAAGGGTGCAGATTGCCATTCTACCTTGAAAATAGTTCAGCAGTTGGGCTGTGAAATAAAATTTAATTCAGAAACTGACATAACAATTAATGCAAAAAATGCTCTAAAAGCACCAACTTCTGAATTAGATTGTGGTAATTCAGGTACAACGATGAGAATGATGTCGGGCATTCTTGCCGGACAATCTTTTAACTCATCTTTATTCGGTGATGTAAGTTTAAGCAAGCGCCCTATGAAAAGAATTATTTCTCCTTTATCAGATATGGGGGCAAACTTTACTCATAATGATTTTAAAGCTCCTTTGAAAATTTCAGGAACAAAACTCCATTCAATTACTTATAATTCTCCTATTGCATCAGCACAAGTCAAATCTGCAATACTTTTGGCAGGAATGTTTGCAGACGGTGTCACAACGGTTAATGAACCATATCAATCAAGAAATCATACCGAATTAATGTTGAAATATCTTGATGCAGATATAGTTGAAAATTCTCTGACTTCAACTTCTATCCGATCTAGTCTTTTGACACCAAAAGATATGGAAGTTTGCGGTGATATTTCCTCTGCTGCATTTTTTATGGCGGCTGCTGCAATTGTAAAAAATTCTGAAATAATTATAAAAAATGTAGGAGTAAATCAAACTCGTTCAGGAATTATTGATGTTCTTTTCAGAATGGGTGCAAATATTGAAATCCTCTCTGAACGTGATATTTCAGGTGAAAAAGTTGCTGACATTAAAATATCTTATTCTGATTTAAATGGAACAACCATTCAAGGCTCAGATATTCCAAGATTAATAGACGAAATTCCTGTAATTGCAGTACTTGCAACTCAAGCCGATGGACAAACTATTATTAAAGATGCTTCTGATTTGAGAAATAAAGAATCTGACAGAATTACTACTATTGTAAATCAATTAAGAGCAATCGGTGCTGAAATTGAAGAACTTCCTGACGGTATGATTATAAATGGTAAAACTCCGCTCAAAGGTGGTATTGAAATTGATACTCATCACGATCACAGAACTGCTATGAGTTTCTTTGTTGCTGGTTTGATTACCGAACAACCTCTTTTAATTAAGGATTTTCAGTGGGTAAATACTTCTTTCCCTGAATTTCTTGAGTTAATGAGTAAAATTACCGTTGTTTAACATTCAAATAATTCATATATTTTTGACTGAATATCAACAGTCGTTATTTGGTGTGTCTTTTCATTTAAAGCATATGCTTTTTGATAATATTTTGCAGCAGTAACTTTATCACCTAATTCTTCAAATGCTCGTCCTGCATTATAGTGAGCCATTTCATATTCAGGATTTTTTTCTATTGCAGTTAAAAAACAGTCTTTCGCTTCCTTGTACATTTTTTTACCGTCAAGATATACCGCTCCAAGATTGTTGTACGCTGCATCGTATTCGGGATTTAAATCAATTGCGTGCCGATATGAAATTATCGCTTCTTCTACAAAATCTTTTTGCCATAAACAAGTCGCAAGTTTATTAAATGTGTAATGGTTTTCAGGATTAATTTCAATGGATTTTGTATAATTTTCAAGTGCTTTGTCATAATCTTCTTCATCGAAATATAAGTCACCTAAAGATAAATAAGTATCTGCGCAATTTGGGAAAAGTGATAGTGATTGCATGTACATTCTTATTGCTTTTTCACTGTTCTTTTTAACATCTGAATAAATAAGTGCGCAAGCTCTGCAAACGGTCGCTGTCCACTCGGGTTCAGGATTCATATTAATTGCAACCAAGTAATGGTCTTCTGCTTCATCATATTGACCTGCGCTAAAAAGGGCAAATCCAAGCGCATTATGAAAGAAAGCATTTGTTTTATCTTTTTCTACTGCTAGTTTGAAGGCATTTATTGCGTTGATTATATCGTTTTTCTTTAAATATAAATGACCCAATTCATAGTATATATATTCTTTATCCCCTTCAGTTTCAAGCGCTTGCGTATATGCTTCTATTGCTTCATCTTCTCTGTCTGAATAATATGTTTGTAATATTGTAGCCTTTTTTAATAATGATTCTCTGTCTTGAGGATTTACCTGCAATACTTTATCATATGATATAAGTGCCTCATTTGGATTTTCATTTTTAATGTCGATATCACCTATTAGTTTTCCAAAAATTTCTAAACGTCCTGTATTACTTTCCGCTGTTTTGAATGTATTAATTGCGTTTCTCTCTAAACCAATTTTTTGTAACAATGAGCCGGTAAATATATATTTTCCAACTAAAAAACTTTCTTTTAATTTTTGTATACTCATTCTTACAAATGGATAATCGCAAATTCCAAATATTGTTCCTGTAGTTAGGTAATACAACGATTTTATTGCATACGTTAATTTGAAATTTTTTAATGAATTTTTTTCTGCATTCAAAAGACCTAAATTTAATCTCGCTCTTGATGAAAAAATCGGATTTAGGTCAATTGCTTTTTTAAATTCTTTTTCTGCTTCATCATATTTTTCTGCCAACTTCAAAAAATAACCTGCGTAAAGATGCGCATTAATATTGTTTGGGCAAACGGTCAATGCTAATTTGCACTTGTTAATAGCCGTTGTTAATCCGATTTGTCCGCTTTCCCATAATAACATCGCTAATCTGTAATAACTCTCGGGAAGAGTCGGATTTTCGCATAAAGTTCTTGAGTAATATTCAATCGCTTTGTCTAAATCATTTTTATTATTCTTCAATAACCAACGTTCGTGCGCTTCTCTTGCATATTCCAGATTTTTTTCAGAAATTGTTCTATTCATTTTGCCTCAATCATATTTCTATATTTTATTTATACCAGTAATTTACATATTTTATGACCTGTAAATATATGATTTTTATCTGTTTTTTATTAGCATATATCATTTGTAACATATCTTAATATTTCTTGCAAAAATAAGCAATTTCATGGCTTTGAAATACTTTATAAAAACATAAGAGAGAAAAAGGAAACGGATATGGAAATTTCAGCAAATTTAAACGCAGCGAATGTAAAACAAAATAAAGAAAATACGCAACTTGCAGTTCGTGCACCATTTGGTTCAATGGCACTTTCAGTAAGAAATAATACTACAAATCCTACAGGTGCAAATCAACCAAAACTTCAAGCTGAGATTAAACAAGATACTTTCCAACCGAATAAAGATAAATTCGGTACATTGATGAAATCAATTCCTTTGCTCTATATGGCAGGGTTTGCACTTGGCTTTTGCCCTGGATTGTTCCTTGTTGCATCGGCTGCTTTCCTTTTTTCAGGAAAGGGTGAATCATTTAGAAATGAATTATCAAATGCTTTAATGTCAAACAATTCTGCTATAAATCAACTTCAAATGCAATTTAATAAAGCATGTGAACAAAATTCACAAAAAGCTGAAGAAGTAAAACCTGCTGAAAATAATGAAAACAAGACAGTTGAAGCAAAAGTTTCAAATCCTGTTGAACAAGAAAAAGCAGAAAAAGAGGAAAAGGTATTAACTCCGCTTGATATTGCTCAAATGAAATATGCAAAAGCTAAAGAATATCAAGAAAAAATGAGTCTTCAAGTTCAAAAAAGAGAAGAATCAGCAAGGGTTGCTCAAGAAAAATTGGAAGTTGCTCAAGCAAGATTGGACAGAGCTCAAGAACAATATGATAAGGCAAAGGCTGAAATCAAGGCTCAAATGACAGATAAAATGATTAAAATGCAAGAAAATGTTAATAAAAAAGAAGCAAATGCCAGAGTTGCAAATGAAAGAGCAGATCTTGCAAAAGCACAATTAGCAGAAGCAACTGCAAAACTTGCTCAAGCACAAAGAGTATTTGAAGATTTACAAGCCGAAGAAATGGTTGAAATCTAATAAACAAAATTTTCTCTCTATCTCTCTCTATTAAATTTATTGTGTGTGTTCTGCCTTGACAAAGTCAAGGCATTTTTTTGTTAACATAAATGAAAATTTTTTCAGATAAGAAAAAATATATTAAGATGTATATATGAAAAAAGTTTTGTTATTGACATTAATTTTGATGATAAATGTTTCTATAGTTTTTGCTGTAGAAGCAGATGATTCTATAGATGAGATAATTAAAAAGGAATATAATACTTCATCACTTCCGGCATTACCAAAGACTTCTCCAAAATCAGTAGAAGCAAAAAACATGTTTGCAGGAGAAAAACCGAGAACAGATAACTCCGCACCGACATTAAAACCTGATGTTGTGGTGAAACAACCTGCAACAAGCATTCAGCCTGTTCAATCGAATATGCCTAAAATCCCTCAAAAGATAAATGCAAGAACGACCAAAATCGGTTGGGGAAAGAAGGTTAACGTTAAGTTCAATTCAAATGTTTCTGACAGGACGAGAAAAGGAACAAAAGTTTCCTTTGTAACACAATCCCCGATTTTCACGACAGACTTTACTATTCCGGTAGGAACGACTATTTATGGAACGGTTGTTAACTCGCATGCTCCTCAAATTTTAGGAAATGGCGGTTTAATTGCGATAAAACCTGATTACATTGTATATAACGGAAGAACTTCGTATTTTGAAGGGAAATTGATTAAATTAAATCATAACTCTGTATTTTTTAATAATATAAAAGGTGATAACGGATATATTAAGGGTATTAATAAGGTCAGACAACCTGCAAAAACTTTTTATGCAAAGTCTGCGAAGGTTACGAAGAAATTATGGAACGGCCCCGGTGCAATTTTGACGCCTATAACATATCTTCCGGGTGCCGTATTTTTAGTTTGTGATACTGCTGTATCACCTATAATTGCACTATTTCATAAGGGTGAAAATGTCTATATTAACAAAGGCACTTCAGCAACAATTAAATTTATATCGCCCGCATATGTTGAATATTAATTTTTGCTAAAGTATAATGTTGGCTAAGGGAATTAAGTTTTGTCAATAAAAGTTAAATTACTTGTAAGTTTTATTTTTATATTTGTACTACTTGTAGCAGCAAGTGGATTTTACTATGTAAATTCATATAAATTTGACAATAAGAAACAATATAAAATTGCTGAAAAGCAATATGAAAAGGGCAATTATCAAGAAGCATATGTACAATTTTTAAAGATAAAATATTTTTCTAAGTACAGAAAAGCAGCGATTTTCAAGCAGGCATTATGTGCGGAAAAATTGAATGATTGGGCTGTTGCAGAAAGTAAATATGAGAAGTTTTTATTTTGTTCAAAAAATAGTACATTTGCAGAGAAAGCGAGATATTCACTTGCAAAATCAAGATATATGAGAAAAAATTATGATAAAGCAATAAAAGATTTTTTGGATATTAAGAAGAATTCAAATATAGAAGATTACCGATATGCTGCTGATTACTTTTTGGGGAAAATCTCTTTATCAAAAAATCTTTCATCTGTTGCAAAAAAATATTATTTTTCATATTTAAAGAATTCGCCATCAGGAACATATTCCTTAACGATTGCTTATGATGCGATGAAAATGGCACTTTCTCACGAAGAGGCAATAGTTGTTGCAAAAATATTTCTTTCAAATCAAAAATTTGATGAAGCATTGGTTGTATTGAAAGACATTCCACAGGATAAGTGTTGGACTTATCGTGCAATTGCTCAGTATTACAAAAATGATTTTGAACATTATAAAAATGCGGTGAAAGAGGGTTTTGAAAAATATGCACTAAGTGTAGATAATCAAGATTTAAAGATATTTATTGATTTTTATTTATCAACACAAAGTAATGTTTTAAAAGCCTTGCAAGACTTACAAAAAACTACTGTAGGAAAAGCACTTCCCGATTATTTTCTTTATAAAATTGCTCAGTTTCAGCCTCAAGATAAAAAAGTTGAAATTTATAAAGATATTGTAAAAAAATATGGGAAAAGTGAATATTTAGATGATTGTTTAGTTGGTGTTTTCTTTGATTTTGCATCAAAAAATCAGTTAAAATCAGCGGTTAAAGTCGGACAAATTTATATTAAAAAGTTTCCGAATTCTCCTTCAGAACCTCAAATTATGTTTTGGACAGGGAAGCTTTTATATAAATTAAACAATGCAGAGGAAGCTGACAAAATTTTTAGAATTTTAAAGCGGAAATATGAGGACTCATATTATGCCTTTAGGGCATCAAGAATAAATCAAAATTCAATTCTTTCTTGGAATTTTACAAAATCTTCACTACAAGATATGGGAGAAATAAAATTTCCGTACAAGACGTTATCAATAGCAGATGTTTCACTTGCGGAAGTTTTTGTTGAATTAGGTGATTATACCGTATGGAATGATATTTTATTGAAGAATTACGCAGTATCTTCATGGATAGAATATAAGAAGGGAAATATTCCACACTCAATATATTTAGCAGACAGATATATTGCAGAGAAAAAAGAACCGTTGGATTATGCGAGCCCTGTGTGGAAATTGGCGTTTCCTATTTATTATGCAGAAGAAATAAACGAAAATTGTAGTATGCGAAACATAGATTCATTTCATATGTTGTCAATTATTAGGGAAGAAAGTCATTTTAATCCCAAAGCAAGAAGTTCTGCAAATGCTATAGGGCTGATGCAATTAATGCTTCCAACAGCGTCTTTTATAGCTGAAAAGAAAGGTTATGAGCTTCCTGATGAAAGAAAACTTGAAAAACCGTCTTACAATATTGCTCTTGGAATTTCAAATTTCAGTTTTGTATTAGACAGCGTAAATGGAAATCCAATGTATGCGACGGGAGGATATAACGGTGGTCAAAATGCAATGAATAATTGGGTTAACAGATTTAAATCGGCAGATACCGATGAGTTTGTAGAAGGTATTCCATATCCTGAAACACAATATTATATCAAAAAAGTTTATAGAAGCAGATATAATTATTCAAAGATTTATGAAAACTAAATAAATTGTACCTTTTCAGATTTAATGATACAATAATTTAAAAAATGAGGATAATATTTTGGAAGAAAAAATTATAAAAAATGAAATGCAATATCCGTTTTTACAAAAACCGGTTATGATATATGAAAGGGAAAACGGACATAGGATAGTGTTAGCGTACAAACCGGGAACGTTAGTAAATGTCAGCACTTGGGTAAAAACCGGTTCAATCAATGAAGATGGCGATAACAATGGTGTTTCTCACTTTTTAGAGCATTTAATGTTTAAGGGAACGACAAATCATAAAGCCGGTGAATTTGATAAAATGTTGGAATCCAAAGGCGCAATCGTTAATGCAGCAACATGGAAAGACTACACATTTTATTATGTAACACTTCCAAAAGGAACAAATGACGAATATTTTAATCTTGCAATAGACTTGCACGCTGATATGATGCTAAATCCTGTAATTCCGCCGGAGGAAATAGGGGATACATTTGATATAGATAATCCTCAGATAAAAACTAAAAGAGAACGTCACGTAGTTACGGAAGAAATAAGAATGCGTGAAGATCAATCTTGGACACGAGTTTACAATCTTTGTAACCACAATATGTACTCATCTCACCCATATAAGTTTGATGTAATAGGTACAGCGAAATTAATTGCGGCAATGCCGAGAGAAACAGTTTTGGACTATTATAAAAAGCATTATACTCCGGAAAATATGACAACAATCATTGCTGGAGATTTTGATTTTGAAGAAGTTTTGAAAAGAGTTTTAAAAGCATTTGATTTTAAAGGAAGATTAAACAATCCAAAGAGAGTTAATATAATAGACAAGCCGACGCAAAAAACAAAATATGTTGAGCAACGGTCTGATATAACAACAGGTTTCTTGACAGTCGGATATCTTTGTCCGCCCGCAAATGATATAAAATGCTCTATTTTGGGTGATATGATTGCAATAATAATGGGTGACGGTTCAAGTTCCAGATTGTATCAAAACCTAATTGAAAAAGTTCAAAAGCCCATCTTTAACATTGTTGCTGCTGATTATTACAGTTTTAAAGACGGCGGAAATTTTTTCGTTCACGCAAACTTTCAACCTGATAAAAAAGAAGAGGCAGTATCTGCTATCAAAAATGAAATAGAAAAGTTATACAATGAAAAAATCACGTCAGGCGAACTTAAAAAAGCAGTTAAAAAATTGAAAGCAAGATTTGCTGAATCGAGTGAAACGGTATCTGATATAGGAGAAACTATAGGATATTATTTGACGGTATGTGAAGGTACTGACTCAATTAACTCTTATATAACAATATTAGAAAGTATCACTACAGAGGAAGTTCAACAATTTGCAAAGACATATTTAGACTTGAAATATGCAACGTTTGCAGTTCTTTTACCGGAGGAAAAATAAATGTATAAACTTCACTTAAATAATGGAATAACGGTAATTTTAAATGAAAACAAGAATACACCCCGAACGGCAGTAACTTTTTATTTATGCATTCAAAATCCTGAAGAAAAAGCAGGTACGAGTGTCATATTAAATCGTTTGTTATTGCAAGGAACAGAAAAACGAACAGCAGAAATGATTGCAAAAGAAACGGAAGAGAATGCAATTGAATTATATAGTGAAATAAAAACGGATTATTTACGTTTCAAAGGTCTATGTTTGAATGAAGATTTTGACTATATGTTGGAACTGTTGGAAGATGTAATGCTTCATTCAACACTCAATGATTTTGACAAAGAGGTTATAAAATTAAAAGGGGAAATTGGCGCTGAACTTGATTCTCCCAAGACAAAAGCAAATGATATGTATTATAAGACTATATTTGAAAATCACCCTTATGGTAATACATATACGAAGATTTTAGAAGAAATAGATAACATAAAAAAGGAAGATGTTGAAGAAACGTATAAAAACATTATAGAAACATCTCGAAAAGTAATTTCTGTTTCCGGTGATTTTGATAAAGAAAAATTGTTATTAACCTTGAATGAACATTTTGGTAAAATGGTTCAAAATAGCAATTTTGTGACTAATATTCCGGAAGTAAAATTAGAAAATGATAAGCTTTCCATAGTTGAAAAAGAAGATGCGAAACAAGCGCAAATACTTGAAGGTTGGCTCTGTCCAACATACTCAGATAAAGAATATGCTACTATTTGTGTTATTAATTCAATTCTTGGAGCAAGTGGTTTATCTTCAAGGTTATTTTTGGAACTTAGAGAAAAACAAGGGCTTGCATATACAGTAAGAACAGTTTTTGAGCCTAAAGCAAAATGCGGTACATTTTCAATATATATTGGTACAGAACCCAAAAATATAAAAACCGCAATTGATGGCTTTAAGGTTGAAATTAATAAAATTATGAATATTCCTGTAGGGGAAAAAGAACTTGAAGATGCAAAAAACAATGTAATTGGTAAAAGAGGATTTTATTTTGAAACAAATGCACTTATTTCTTCTGTAACAGGCATGTATGAAGTTCAAGATTTAGGATTTGATTATGAAGAGAAATTTATAAATTCAATCAAAAATGTTACATCACAAGACATCTTAAATTGTGCAAAAAACATTTTTAGTAAAGCAAAAGTACTGACAGTATTGGCGCCAAAAGATTTTATATTACCGGTAAAAAATCAAATATTGTAAATTATTTGAAATTGAAAGATAATAGTTATAAGATTTAAGAAGCATTATGACTAAAATACAAGAGCAGAAAAAGTTAGAGAAACAGATAAACAAGTTTCAACGGTCCGGAAGATTACAAAAGGCAATTGAAACGTGTCAGTATGCTCTTGCTGTTTGTGGAACAAATCCTGATTTGCATATAAAACTTGGAGATTTGTATCTGGAAAAGCATTTAGATATATATCAATCGAAGCAGTATGCAGATGAAGCAATTTCAGAGTACCAAAGAGCACTAGAGTCATACATGGACTCGTCTGAGTTGTATTATAAATTAGGAATGGCTTTTTTCTACAAAAATGACTTAGATAAAGCAATAAATTATTTTGAGCTTTCATTACAACATGACGAAAAATCGGGAGATGCAAGGTACATGAAAGCGGAATGTTTTATGCGAAAAGGATATTTTCATGAGGCAACAGAATTTGCGAGAGATGCTGTAAAAGTTGCCCCAATGAAATCGTCAAGAGCACATTATTTAATTGCCTGTTTGCTACGGGTTTCTGCATTTAGAGATTATAAAATTACTTGTAAAAGTTACTGGGAAATGTTTTTGTCTATAATTACGTTACCATTTGATAAGAAGGCAAAAAAACAGACAGCAAGAAAGTTTTCATATTTTAAGTTTTTACCGGTTCTTTTGAAAGGTTATATAAAGGCACAGATGCACGGTCCGGAAAAAGCACTTGAAGTATATCAAAGTGCAGTGGAAAAAGCACCGGGTTTTGTACATTTATATTGTATAATCGGCGATATATACTGTATTTTGGGTCGTTTTGAAGAAGCAATTTGTGAATATAAATTGGCTATTTGGCTTGACAGTTTGAATATATACGCATATCGTTCTCTTTGTAGGGTTTATGAAGAGCTTGGAGATTATGATTCAGCAGCTGAAATATATAAAAAATTAATAACAATTCAACCTTATTTAGCGGAATATCATAGCAATTTGGCAAACATATTTTATTTAAAAGGTGATATTAAGAGTGCAATTTCAGAATATCAAAATGCTATAACAATAAATCCTAAAGTGACATGGACAAGTATAGTTGCGCAAACATTAGGATATGTTTTTCAGGAAAATGTAAAAAACTTAGATGCTGCAATTGGAGCATACCAGACGGCATTTATTTTAACCCCAAAAGATATTGATATTTATATCAACTTAGGTAGTGCATTTTATGAAAAAGGTGAGTACAATAATGCATTGTCAGTTTACCGTCAGGCAATAGAGCTTGAACCACATAATGCTAAAATTTATTGCAATTTGGGTTATTTGTATTGGGGAAAAGGTCAACTTGACGAGGCAATTAAAACATATGAAACAGCAATTAAATATGATGAAGAATATGATATTGCCTATAATAACTTAGGTGTCATTTATCTTGATGATTTGGGCAGAGTTCAAAAGGCAATTGAACTTTTTGAAAAAGCGATAAAATGTAATTCCAATTATGCTTTGGCGCACTATAATCTTGCTCGTTCAGTGGCAATTACAGGTGATAAAGTCGAAGCAGCAAAGTTATATCAAGTTGCTTTGGATATTAATAACATTACAAATGAATTAGATCCTCAGGAAATTAAGGATAAAATACAAGATTTATTCTCATAGTAATAAATTGGGTAAGTGTAAGAAAAATGAAGAATGTTTTTGAAACTACAGTAATGTATGGTGATACAGATGCTTATAGAGTTGTATGGCATGGCAGTTATTTGAATTTTTTGGAACGAGGCAGATACAATATTTGTAAGGATTTAGGAGTTGATGTTGATGTAATAGACACAAACGGTGTAACTTTTCCTATAGTAGATTTGCACGTTCGTTACAAGTCACCTGCAACACTTTTTGAGGAAATAATTATTGAAACAGAAATAATTGAAGTTAAATCCCGTACTGTTAAATTTTTACAAACCATTAAAAACAAAAAATCCGAAGTTGTACATATAACTGCGGAAGTGGTTTGTTGTGCTGTCGGTAGTTCTGAAAAGAAGTTAACAAAATTTCCGACTAATATTTATAATGCTTTTTTAAGAGCAACAAATTAATTACATATTGATAAGGTAAAGTGGTGAAAATTTCTTTGATTGTTTTCTGTTTACGAAATTTAAAAGTGCTGTAATCATTGTTAGTATCCTTATTCTCTCTACATATATATAAAGTTATTTCAAACAAAAATATTGCTTTTTTGTATATATTTACCGTTACATTTCTTTACAAACCAAAAATGGTGG
>CAZKAS010000006.1:0-57842 GCA_964550875.1 uncultured Muribaculaceae bacterium
AATCGGAATTAATGCATTGATTTATTTTCAAATTGTAAATCCGAAAAGTGCAGTTTATGAAATTCAAAATCTACCGGAAGCAATTGAAAAACTTACTCAAACGACATTGAGAAATATTATCGGAGAACTTGACTTAGATGAAGTTTTAGTTTCAAGAGATACGATTAACCACAAGTTGAGAAATATCCTAGATGAAGCATCAAACAAATGGGGTGTAAAAGTCAATCGTGTAGAACTTCAAGATGTTATACCGCCTGCTGATATCCAAGCTTCAATGGAAAAACAAATGAAAGCAGAACGTGACAGACGTGCAGCAATTTTGGAAGCGGAAGGTTTAAAGAAATCAGCAATCCTTGAAGCTGAAGGTATGAAAGAAGCTGCAATTAACAAAGCAGAAGGTGAAAAGCAAGCAGCAATATTAAAAGCACAAGGTCTTGCAGATGCGAGAATTTTGCAAGCAGAAGCAGAAAAGAAAGCAATTCAGCTTACAATTGAAGCAATCGCAAATACCGGCGAACCGGATAAGTACCTTATTGCAATGAAATATCTGGAAACATTAAAAGAAATGGTTTCAGGTCAAAATAATAAGGTAATTTATATGCCGTATGAAGCAACAGGAGTACTTTCTTCCGTTGATGGAATTAAGCAAATGCTTGACGGTACGAAAAAATAACAGAAAATTATGTTAAATGAGGAGCGGTTTAAATACCGCTCTTTTTTTTGAAAATAGTAAAGGAAAAGGATAAAAAACACAAAATATCGTGATATCTTTGAATTATGCTAATACATTTAATATCAGAATTTTGCGAATACAATCAAGTAGAGAGAGGTCTTGCCGAAAATACTATTGAGGCATATCGTCGAGATTTATATGATTTTTGCAATTTTTTAAATGCTCTTGCAATTGATGATATAAACGAAATCACAAGAACGCACTTAAATTTATATATAAAAAAATTAAGAGAAAGAAAACTAAAACCAACGAGTGTAGTAAGAAGAATAGCGGCACTTCGAGGTTGGTTCGGTTGGCTTGCAATAACAGAAAAAATCAATTCTGACCCGACACTAACATTAGAATTGCCTAAACTTGCCGAAAGATTGCCAAAAGTATTAACAACAGAAGATATAGACAAGATTTTAGATTTAAAAATGAATGATTTGCAAAGGGCAATATTTGAGTTGCTATACGCTTGCGGTTTGCGTGTTTCTGAACTTTGTAATTTAAAAACTAATAATCTTGACTGCAAGGCAGGTTTTATTAGATGCATGGGGAAAGGCTCAAAAGAAAGACTAATTCCTGTCGGAAGAAAAGCGATAAAATTCATTGAAAAATACCTTAAGACCAGAAACTTTATATGTAAGAAATTTTTATTACAAACAAAGAACTTATTTATCAACCAAAATGGGAAAAATATTACCCGACAAGATGTATATATCTTTATTAAAAACATTGCTATAAAAATAGGAAAAATAGCATCACCTCACACAATAAGGCATACCTTTGCCACACATCTTCTGGAAAACGGTGCCGATTTACGTGTTGTACAAGAATTATTGGGTCACTCAGATGTATCGACAACGCAACTTTATACACACGTAAGCAAAAAACGCCTTAAGGACGTTTATTTTGCCATAAATAATTAATTTTTGAAAAAAATACGATTACAAAGACCCTAAAAAATCATCTCTTATGAAAGTCTGTTGTTCAAAGGTATTTAGATTTTTAACGGTCAAAGTTCCGGATTGAAGTTCATTTTCGCCTACAATAACAGCAAAATCGGCAATTTTTCCGGCTTTTTCGATTTGTTTTGCAAATTTTCTGTTAGAATAATCTAAATCAACTGTTTTATTTTTAGAGCGTAATTCATTAGCTAATTTTAAAGCATCCATAATATTGTCAGAAATTACAAAATAATTCAATTTAGGTTCGTCAGATTTTTGAGTTAAAGAATATAATCTTTCCATTCCAACAGCCCAACCTACAGCCGGAACACGGGGACCGCCAAGAGTTTCAACCAGATTATCATATCTTCCACCGCCACAAACTGCATTTTGTGAACCCAAATTTTCAGATTTAACCTCAAAGACAGTTCTTGTATAATAATCCAAACCTCTTACGAGGAAAGGATTTTCGACATATTTTACATTTAACATATCAAGATATGATTTTAATTTTTCATAATGTTCGGTACAATCTTCACATAAATCAAGTTTTGAAAGATTTTCGAGTATTTTGTTATTTTCAAAGACATTTTTACAATCAATATTTTTACAATCCAAAATTCTCAAAGGATTTGTTTCAAAACGTTTTTTGCAATCTTCACAAAGTGACTCTAAATGAGGTTGTATCAAGGCTTTCAATTTTGTTCTAAACTTATCACGACAATCATTACACCCCAGAGAATTAATTTCTACGGAAAGATTTTGTAATCCGACCTCTTGAAAAAATTTAACAGCAGTATAAATACAATCCGCATCAGCAGACGCATCGTCCGAGCCAAACATCTCAACACCTATTTGATGAAATTGTCTTTGGCGACCTGCTTGTGGACGTTCATACCTGAACATCGGTCCAAAAT
Source organism: uncultured Muribaculaceae bacterium (assembly GCA_964550875.1). Lineage (GTDB taxonomy): Bacteria > Cyanobacteriota > Vampirovibrionia > Gastranaerophilales > Gastranaerophilaceae > RUG841. The sequence continues at coordinate 2,580 of CAZKAS010000006.1, forward strand.
ACCACAACTTAACCGGTTGAATGTCACGTTGCATTGTATGTTCCAAAAATGCCCGAACTACACCGGCAGTATTTTCAGGACGAAGAGTCAATGAATGTCCGTTCTTTTCAAAAGAATACATTTCTTTGTTAACAATATCAGTGCTATCACCAACACCACGCTGAAAAAGTTCCGTTGCTTCAAAAATCGGAGTAGAAATTCTTTTAAAATTAGCCTGTCTAAATATTTTATAAGCACTATCAAGAATTTTTTTCCAGTGTTCATTTTCCTCTGGAAGTACGTCTTTTGTACCTTTTTGTGTTTTTATCGCCATAATTTACCTCATACAAAAATTATATCACAAACTTAAGAACACGGAATTTTTACGACAAACTCAGTACCAATACCTTCTTCAGAAGTAAAAGAAATTGTTCCGTTATGCTTTGCAATAATTTTTTGAGAAATAGCAAGTCCTAAACCTGTTCCGGCACCAATTCCTTTAGTTGTAAAGCCAACGTTAAAAATTTTACTTTTATTTTTTTCTGCAATTCCACAACCGTTATCCTTTATGGAAACTTTGAGCATATTATCCTCAACACCTGTAGTGATGACTATTTCCCCTTTATCTTTAATACTATGACAAGCATTAACCAAAATATTCATAAACACTTGATTTAACATGTTTACGTAGCAATTCACAATTGGAACATCAGAATATTTTTTTATGACAGTAACTTTATTTTTAACTTCGTGATTAATCAACTGCAAAGTTAAATCGAGTTCTTTATTTATATCAGCAGGTTGTTGTTCCGCTTCATCAAGTCTTACAAACTTTTTAAGCGATTTTACTATATTAGTAATTCTTTTAATCGCTTCTGTGTCAATTTCGTTTAAATCTTTAATAATTTCCGTATTTTCCGCAACAATATTTTTTTCTATAATTCTTTTTAACATTTCATTATTTGAATTTATAGAACCGAGAGGAGTATTAATTTCGTGAGCAACACCTGCGACGAGTTGACCTAAAGAAGCGAGTTTTTCTGAATTAATCAGTTGCAATTGTGTTTCTTCAAGTTCTTTTAAGGCTTTTCTAAGTTTTTGGTTTTGTTCTTTTATATTTTCTGTCAACAATGTTCTGATAACAGCGCCTGTCAATTGTTCCGCAATCATTTGCAAAAGTTCTAAATTTGCTTTAACAACAGATGATTGCACCGTTAATGCGATAATTGCCCCAATTGTTTTTTGACCGTCTGATATTGGAATTACTACTCTGTGAGTACCTTTTCGCAGTAGAAAATCACTGTCCAAACTTTCAGTAATACAAGCAGATGTAAATATTTTAAATTCCTTTAGACATTTCATTACATGTTCATCAAAAAGAAGTTTTTTTTCTATATCTTGTAAATATTCATCAGAACTTACAAGTTTTATTGTGCAATATTCTTCACCTGATTGAACAAAATAAGTTTTATACGCACCTAAAAGATCATGAACTTCATACAAAACTGATTGAAGTAACTCTCCAATATCTTCAGATGTCCTAATTTTAGCAAAAACTCTGTTTATTAGAGCATTTTGAAGAGCGTGTTGTTGAGCCTGTTCACGCATTCTTTCAGTTTTATTTGAATTTTCTTCAAGTTTTTTGTATTTAATTTGCAAATTTTCAAGTTCTTTGCTTATTGCATAGTAACTTAATTTTTCAGAAACATCAGCAAATCTAATAATAACGTAATCACCTGTACGAATAGAAGATATTTCAAAAGTGTAATAATCTTCACTGGTAAATTGATAAGAACAAATAGTGTGAAAATTTTGTTTTGACTCAAAAATTAAATCAATTACTGATAAATTTCTGCTATCAGAAGGAATATAACCGTATGGTTCAATAGAAAAATAATTTTTAATTTTATGAAAATTTGTTATCTGACCAAAGAATTTTTTTGCAGAGGAATTGAGAAAGATAATTTCTTCTGTTTGTTTAGCGACAATAATACAGTCATCAAATTGGTTAAATATTTTAAAATCAGCAGTAATCATATCAGAATAAAACGTAATGATTCAAAAGAGCAATCGCAATACCGAGTATAGCCCCGACAAAAACTTCAAACGGAGTATGACCTAATAATTCTTTCAATTTTGTTTGTGGATTAAGAGGTTTACCTTCGTAAAATTCTTCCATCATTTTGTTTAAACAAGCAGCAGTTTTTCCGGCAGCACGTCTTAATCCGGCAGCATCATACATAACGACCAATGCAAAACCGGTTGCAATCGCAAATTCGACAGAATCAAAACCACAAATCAGCCCAACAAGCGTTGCTAAAGAAACAACACCCGCAGAATGCGAACTCGGCATTCCTCCTGTTGTTGTCAAAATTTTGAAGTTAATACTTTGATGAGTAATTAAATAACCTAAAAATTTCAATATTTGCGCAATAATAGCCGCTTCAATTGCGGTAAACAAAATTTCAACACTTGTATTTAAAAACATCAACAAACCCTTTCAACGATATCGGATAAAATGCCTTCCAAAATTTGCGATTTTAATCCGTTCAAATTTAGTATATCACAACATTTATCACAAAGAAAGCGGACTTGTTCTTTTGCTTTGATTAGTCCAAAATGTGATGTATAAGTTGCTTTATGAGCATTTGCATCTTTCCCCGGAGTTTTACCCAACTCTTCTAAAGTTGCTGTTTCATCTAAAATATCATCATATATTTGAAAAGCATGCCCGTAAGTTTTTGCAAAATCTTCAAGGATATTTATTTGATTTTCGGACGCACCGCCAAGAATTGCTCCTGCTTTTATTGCAAGAACAAACAACTTTGCGGTTTTATATTCGTGGATAAAATCCAAAGTTTCGTGAGATATATCTTTATTTTCAGAATCAATATCAACTATTTGCCCCGAAATAATTCCATCAACGCCTGCCCCGATACAAAATTCTCTTATAACCTGTAAAATTTGTTCTGCTGAAACAGACTTAGGAGTTTTATCAATTATAAGTTTGGGAGCGAAACTCAAAAGCGCATCACCGGCAAGAACGGCAGTACTTTCAGAAAAAGCTTTATGATTTGTAAGCTTTCCACGCCTATAATCATCATTATCCATACACGGTAAATCATCGTGAATAAGACTTTGTGTATGTAACATTTCAATAGCACAAGCTGTTGGAATAGCATTTTCATAACTACCGGAAATCATACGACAAGTTTCTAAAACCATTACAGGGCGGAGCCTTTTACCACCGGCATTAAGAGAATATTTCATAGAGTTGTATATTTCTTGAGGATATAGAATTGGTACATACTCATCTAATTTTTCTTCAATAAGTTTTTTTAAAGCATTATATTGATTTTTATATTCATTTTTATTCATCTAATTTTCCCCATTTACGACGGTATTTTGTTTCAATAATCTTCTTGAAGCAGCACGTTTATTTTCGGATAATTTTGCCATAGAAACACCTTTATTAAACTTTGAAGTGCTTTCAATTTTTGTACCGTTATCTTGAATTTTTTGTTTATATTCTTTTGCTTCTTCCACAAATTTTTTATAACTTTCATATCTTGACTTAGAAATTTTGTCAATATTCTCGAGAACATTGCAACCAAATTCGTGAATATGAATGCAATCTTTAAATTTGCAAGTACTTAATTCGTCAATTTCTTTAAAAAGTTTTTTAACATCAACGGGGAGCAAAAAATTGAATTTTACATTTGAAAAGCCCGGAGTATCAACGACAGAAGAATTTTTATCAATTTTATAAATTTGACAATGTCTTGTCGTGTGAACCCCACGTTTTGTTTTTTCGCTAACATTTTTAGTTGCCAGATTATGTTCACCCTCTGTTAAAAAATTAATTAAAGTTGTTTTGCCAACACCTGACGCCCCACACAAAATACACACATTATCCTTCATGAAATTACTTAGTATCTCTGTTCCGATATGTAATGTAGCAGAGGTAAAAAATAAATTATATCCGAGAGGTTCGTAAATGCTTTTTATTTCAAAAATCAAATTTTCATCATTATTCAAATCACATTTATTAAAACAAAGTACAGGAGTGATATTATAAAACTCGCAAAGTGCAATATAGCGATTTAACTGTTCATAGTCGAGATTAGGATTTTTTACGGAAGAAACGATAATTGCCTTTGAAATATTCGCAACTTTAGGTCTGGAAATAAAATTTTTTCTCGGCAAAATTTCAGAAATAAAAGCTTGAGAGTTATCAGAAGTTATTGACTCCAATAAAACATAATCGCCAACTACTACGGATACTTGTTTTTTTTTCAAAATATCCCTAATTTTGCACTCAATCAAACCAAGTTCCGTATCAACGTAATAAAAATCTGAAATTATTTTTATAATTTGTCCTTGCATATAGAAATTTTACAATGAAAAAAGAGAAATTCAAATGAAAACGAGTAGAAGACCTAATGAAAATTATTGCAAAAAGAGAGAAAAGAGTATAAAATTAGTCAAAAAACAGTATAATTTGTCTAATAGAGCGTAAGGTATTTTATGATTTTAATAATAGGCTCCGAGGAAGAAGCACATTCAAAACATATATATGACGCATTAAGAGCGAGAAAAGAAAAAGTCGAATATTGGGATACAAGGAAATATCCGTTTACGAACAAGATTAATTGGTACCCGACAGAAGATACAATCAAGGGGAATTTTATAATAGATGATAAAAAGATAGGATTTGAAGAAATAAAAAGTGTATATTGGCGTTGGAATTACGGATTCAATGTAAAATACGAAAATCAAAACTCCGCTAATGAAGAACTAATATCAACAATTCTTAATCAAGAATTTACAGCAACTGCAGAAAGTATATACAAAGCGCTAAAATGTAATTGGGTAAATGGAATAGATGCAATAAATATGCATAAAACCAAAGCTCATCAACTTCATACTATGGCACAAATGGGAGTAAGAGTGCCAACAACCCTAATTTCAAATGACAAAGAAGAAATCAGGAAATTTGCGGAAGAGAACAATTGCGAATTAATATATAAACCTGTTCAAGGAGGAGGCTATACAAAGATTTTAACGCCAAATGATTTAACAGAAAAGAGAATGGAAACATTAAACACTGGCGCAATACAACTTCAGGAGAAATTAGACGGAACAGATATAAGAGTTTTTATAGTCGGAGATAAATTTTTTGCAGCAGAAATCAGAGCAAATACTATTGATTTTAGGAATGATGAAAAAGCGGAAGTAGTACCGATAACATTACCTAAAAAGATTTGCAAACAATGTTTGAGAATAATGAAGAAATTCAAATTAAAATATACGGGAATTGATATTAAAACAAAATCCAACGGAGAATATGTCTTTATAGAAGCAAATCCAGCCCCAATGTTTACATATTTTGAAAAGAAATCAGGCTATCCGATAACAGAAGTGCTTTGTGATTATTTAATAAACACATAGAAAATCAATCTAAATTTTTCATATAAAGTTCTTCTATTAAAACACAAATAGTGGCAGCAATCGCAGGAGCGAAAACCACACCCAAAATGCCCATATATTTAGCGGTTAAGAACAAAGCCAAGAAAATTAAAATAGGGTGAAGGTTAAGCAGCTTACTGAAAACGAAAGGTCTTACCAAATTATTTTCAACAATTTGAGCAATTGCAAAGGTTATTATAATTCCGACAATAACCTTGGTACCTGCTTCATAACAAGCAATAAGACAAATACAAAGCCCGATGGCAGGACCGACAACAGGAATAAAATCCAAAATTGCAGTAATTAATCCTAATAGAAAACCGCATTCTACACCTAACATCAGAAGTCCTAACGTCATAATAATTCCTACGGAAGAAACCGCAATCAGTTGACCTGAAACATATCCGCCAATTTTTTCAGAAATAATAACAATTATCTCTTCTGCTCTTTTCCTTAAGTGATTAGGGAAAAGCCTGAGAGTAGTTTTACGAATAATATCTTTGTCAGCCAAAAAGTAATAAATAATTAAAACAGAGATGATAAAATAAACAACAGCAGAGCTCAAACCTTTTATAACAGAGATAGAATTTTGGATAAAATCAGAGGTTAATCCTGCAGCAGAAGCAATTATTTGATCAAAATCAATAATCGGCAACTTAGCAAATAAAGGAACATTTTTTAAGCCGAAAGAAATTTTATCTAAATAAATTGGAAAAGAAGTAGCCAAAGTTTTTATTTCTCCAGAAGCGAGTATAAAGACAGGAATTAAAAAAGTAGAAATAGTAGCAACTGTGGTCAATAAGATTAAAGCAGAAGCTTTTTGTCTGGACATTTTTGAAGAGAGTTTATTCACCAGAGGCTCCAAAGAGCAAGCAATTACATACGAAGCAAAAAACATAATTGCAATATCTTGAATTTTAGCAATAAAGATTAAAAAAAGTATTGCAATTATGGCAAAAATTAAATTTTTCAAAGAATTTTTTTCAATCATAAATCACCCAAAATTAAAATTTATATAAAGCAAAGAAAATACAAGAAGCAAAGAATAAAATCCAAATAGGAATATTCAACTCATTAGACTTACCTGTAATTAATTTCATTATAGGGAAAAGAATAAAGCCACAAGCGACTGCAATACCGATATTAGTAGAAAAAGCCATCAAGAATATGATAATGGCAGAAGGAATGCCCTCAGACATATCATCAAAGTTAATCATTTTAATATTTGCCATCATTAAAATTCCAATAATTACCAAGACTGCATTACAAGCCGAAGAAGGAATCATAGCAAAGACAGGAGTAAAAAACAGTCCTGTTAAAAATAAGCAACCTGTAACAATAGCCGTTAAACCGGAGCGACCGCCGGCAGCAACACCTGTTGTTGATTCAATATAAACACCGGAAGTAATAGCACACATTGAAGAAGCAATCAATGTTGCTGTAGAATCACAAAGCATTGCTTTCTTAATATTAGGAAGGTTACCTTTTTCATCTAAAAAACCTGCTTTTGCAGAAACACCAATCAAAGTTCCCATCGTGTCAACAAACATTAAGACTAAAATAATGAAAATAATAGGTATTGATTGAACATTCAATACACCCAAGACATCAGCTTTTAAGAACAAGGGTGCGACACTGGCAGGAGCAGAAAAAATATTTTCAGGAACAGAAGATTGACCAAAAATCAAAGATAGAACCGTAACACCAATTAATCCCACTAACATGGCGATTTTGACGCCTTTACTCATGAGAATACCGATAATTAAGATGCCTGCAATAGCAAGCATAGTGTTAATATCAGCTAAATTTCCAATCGTTAAGTTGTCAGAAACGTTAATAATTCCTGCACCTTTAAACCCGATGAAAGCGAGATACAAACCCAAACCGGCAGTATAAGCAAATTTCAGACAAGACGGCAAGCAATTCACAAGCCATGCCCGAACATTGCAAATTGTCATTAAAAATAAAAGTATTGCAGAAACAGCGACGGCACCAAAAGCCTTCTGCCATTGCCCATCACCAAACATCGGAACAATAGTATAAGCGAGAAAAACGTATTCCGCCAATAAAGGAGCAGCAGCAAACGGTCTGTTAGCAACAAACCCCATTAATAAGCACCCGATAAAAGCCATATAGATGATACTTGCAGTAACGGCTTCTTGAGGCATTCCTACACTACCCATTATATTGGGAATGACAATCATAATATATGCCAAAGTTGCAAAAGTTGTAATACCTGCTAATATTTCTGTTTTTAATGTAGTATTCAGTTCACCGAACTTAAAGAAATCACTGATTGTTTTACTGATATTCATAACAAATTCCTTCCTATAAGACGTCATATATATTAACAAAAATATGACAATTTTAAACAAAAATACACTAAAATGTTAACATTTTGCAAAGTCATGATAAAATTGCCATACGAAAATAGCAAATTTTGTTTGTGATGAGTTTTTATTTTTAATAAATAACAGCAAGGGTGAATTATGACAGATATTTCAAATAAAAGTCTTTTTGTGAAGAATAACATAAAGAACAACTTAAGTTTTGGACAAGCAAATATTAATATAGCAGCATTGAGTGACACTCACGGACAGATTGATAAATGTGCAGCAATTCAAGATACATACGAAAAGAATAAAGAACAAATTCACCCGAACGGAAACAATTCCAGCAACAAAAATGTTCTTGCAGTTGTCGGAGATTGGTTTATGAATCCTACAAGAAAAGGTTATTTATCTTTTAAAGAAACAATTGGAGATATGCAAGGCAAATTTTTAGGAGATATGATTGACAGAATGAGGTCGGGGTTGGGCAATCTGACAACATTGTACACCCCTGGAAATCACTGCCTTGAAGGAGGAGATTCATTTCTGTTTGACAAGACTAAAAAATGTGATATGACAACAGTAATGACAAATGTTAACGTCAAAAACTCAAAGTCAATTACAGATCTTGAGCCAGAAGCGCAAAAGAAAATTACATCTTCTACAATTTTAGAAGTTCCTGACGATAAAGACCCTGATAAAGTCCACAAAATGCTTGTATTAGGAATGATTTGTCCTAATATGGATTATTATTGTAACGGATTGATTAATGACTTGGATATTCTTGATAGAAATCGTAAAAAAGAAGTAAAACTTGAAGAAAGTGATTTAAAAGAAACATATAAACAATTCAATGAAGAAATTGCAAAGTTCAAAGCTGAAAATCCTGATTCCCCCGTAATGTTGTTAAACCACGCAGGACAAAGAGTTGTACAAATGCTTTGTAACAATTGTGATTTAGATTTAGTTTTGAACGGTCATGATCACAAAGATGAAACATCAATTTTCACGAGTTCAAAAACAGGCAAAGAAACCGTTGTTTGTTCACTTTCAGAGAATGCAAAATTAATGGACGCAATAAATGTTCACTTTGACGACGACGGAAAATATTCATTTAATGCAAAAACATTATACGTAAAACTTGAAGAGCAAGATGCAATATTTAAGGAACAATTTGAAAGAACTTTTGCCGAAGATACGAAGGGGATAGTTGAAATAACGGATCCTTCAGGCAGAGACAGATTAAAAGTTGATAATATCAGATTTGCCGACAATCCGTTGGAGAAACTTGTTACGGATACGATTATTTCTCATATAAGAACAAAAGAACCTGATACACGATTATTTATGATGAATACATCTGCTTTTCGCTCAGAATTGCAAGTTGATAAGGAAAATCCTGTTACAAACATGCAATTAATGGATTTGATGAGCGGATTGATTGAAAAAGAAGCAAAAATTCGAGTTGGAAATTTTCCCGGCGAAACTATTGCAAAAATGGTTGACCAAAACGTAAGAGAAAATAACGAAAATAAGACAAGAAATGTACTTATGGGTTGGTCAGGATTGCAAATGGACAGAGGAGCAATTATCAGATTGCAAAATGAGGGCAATACTGATATGAACGAAGTTGCGAAATTTATTAAAATTATGGATAAAAATGGAGAATATCAACCTATAGACTTTTCAAAAACATATAAAACAGCCGTAACGCAGAAGTTATTTGATAAAACGAATATTGAAGACGTGAAAAAACTTGATAACGAATTTATACACTTTGGAGAAACGGCAAATGATTGTTTACTTGCAGGAGTTAAAGAAAATGGCTATAAATTGCAAGTACCGCAAGATATTCGAGTTATAGATGACGGCAAAGGCGAACGTAAATCATAGAGGGCAAAATCAATATTACCCACTTTACCTAGGTAGGTTTATTTGCATGTTTATTCAATTCTTGCTAAAATCAAGCCATGAAAAAAACAAGAATAATTGTTTGTGATTTTGACGGAACAATCACAAAAAAAGATACAATAAATGATTTTTTAGACCGATTTGCCGACAAAGAATGGCTGGAAATCGAAGAAGGCTGGGTATCAGGAAAGATTTCAACATGTGAAGCAATGTTATCACAGTTTGGAATGATAAAAGGAATGACACCGGAGATATTCGATAATTTTTTTGAAACAGTCGAAATTGATGATTATTTTGTAGAATTTTATAATTTATGTAAGAAGAAGAATATAAAGATAGTAATAGTCAGCGACGGTTTTGAATATTTTATTCGCAGAATTTTAAGAAGATATGGAATAGAAGATATTGAAATATATTCAAACCATTTTGAATATGACGGAAAAGAATTCAAAATGGGTTTTCCACATAAAAAAGAGGAATGCGAAAGAAAAGCAGGAACATGCAAATGTTCATATATAAAAAAGTTTAAAGAAGAATATAATAGTGTAATATACGTTGGCGACGGGGCTTCCGACTTTTGCCCCGCATCAAAAGTAGATTTTTTATTTGCAAAGAATAAACTTTTGGAGTATTGTAAAGGGAATAATATTTCTTACGTTAAATACACAAATTTTAACGAGGTGATTAAAAATGACATCTTTAAAGAATGATATAGCAGACACAATAACCGACGAAGAGTTATTAGAAAAAGACAGTAAATATTGCTCATATGGTGACACCGTTCATTATTCAAAGAACCCAAAGGTTTTTCATCGTTGCGAAGGTGCATATATGTACGACAAGGACGATACGCCATATTTAGATATGCAAATGTATTTTTCAGCCGCAAATTTTGGATATAACAATAAAAGAATAATAAATGCGGTAATAGAGCAAATGAACACATTGCCTCAAATAACGCCAAAATATGTACATAAATATAAAGTTTTATTGTCAGAAAAAATTTGTAAAGCGTGCGAAGACAGATTTGGAGAAGAAGGACGAGTAAACTTTAACGTAGGTGGAGCTCAAGCAGTTGAAGATATGATAAAACTGGTCAGAGCAAACACCCACAGAAACAGTTTTTTTGCATTTCAAGGCGGATATCACGGCAAGACAGTAGCAACAACAGCGATTTCATCGAATTTCAAATATCGTGAAAAATACGGTCATTATGGAGATAGAGCGCATTTTATTCCATTTCCGTACTGTTTCAGATGTCCTTATGATAAAAAATGCGACAGCTGTAATTTTTATTGTGTAAAGCAATTTGAACGACAATTTGACAGTGAATATAAGGGATTATGTAACCCGTCAAATAACGAAACAGAATATAAGGCATTTATAGGGGAACCCGTATTGGGAACAGGCGGCTATATAAATGCACCTGAAGGCTATTTTAAAGAACTGAAAAAAGTTCTGGACAAATACGGAATTATGTTTATAGACGATGAAATACAAATGGGATTTTATCGCACCGGTAGATTGTGGGCAATCGAAAATTATGGAGTAACACCGGACGTAATTTGTTTTGCAAAATCATTAACGAACGGAATGAATCCATTATCAGGATTTTGGGCAAAAGAGAAATATATTTCTCCTGAAAAATTCCCACCCGGCTCAGCGCACTCAACATTCTGTTCAAATCCGATAGGAACTCGTGCAGGATACGAAGTAATGAAAATGATAGAAGAAGAAAACTTTGATGTCACGGTACCGGAAAAAGGAAAATACTTCTTAGACGGATTAAGGGAGCTTCAAAAGCATCATAAATGTATAGGAGAAGTTGGAGGCTTGGGTCTGGCACTCAGAGCGGAACTTGTGTGCGAAGACGGAATTTCACCGAATAGAGAACTATGCGGAAAAGTTCTTGCAGAAGGTTTAAAAGGCGATTTAACTTACAATGGAAAAAAATGCGGATTAATTCTTCACAACGGAGGATTTTATAAAAATATAATAACGTTTGTTCCTAATGTGTTTATAACGAAGGAAGAAATAGATATGGCTCTTGAACTTTTGGACATATTGCTCAAGAGGTGTGAATAATTGGGCTCCGCATTTGAATTTTTAAATGAAAATAATCACAAAAAGGCAGTTTTGTTATTTCACGGATTAACAGGTAGCCCTTTTGAGATGAAAAAATTTGGGAAATTTTTATCAATAAACGGCTATGATGTATATGGTGGTTGTTTGCCGGGGCATGGAGAATATAAATCAGATATATATACCGTTTCATATAATGACTGGATTAAATACGCAGAAAACTTATTTGAGAAGTTAAATCAAAAATACGAAGAAGTATATGTAGGCGGATTATGTCTTGGAGCAGTCGTTTCATTATATTTATGTGAAAAATATCAAGAAAAAGTAAAAGGAGCGATTTTACTTTCAACGACATTATATTTAGATGGCTGGAGATTACCGTGGTATGCCTGTTTTATGCCATTTGGATTAAACACAATATTCAGATATTATTACCAATATCCCGAATGTGAACCTTATGGGGTAAAAAATAAACGCATACGAGAAATAGTAAAAAAAGCCTTAAAAACAGATGGCGGAATGGATACATACCCGATGTGCGCATTCCACGAATTATTAGAACTTTCCCAAGACGTTCGTTATGACTTAGATATGGTTACATCACCTCTTTTGATAATACATTCAAGAGAAGACGACTTAGCGAGCAAAAAAGGCGCAGAAGAGGTTTATAAAGAAGTTTCTTCTAAAGAGAAAGAATTAATCATTTTAGAAGACAGTTACCATATGGTTTTGTATGATAATGAGAAGGATTATGTTTTTAATAAATCTTTAGACTTTTTAAATAAACATTCCAAAAACGAACAAGCTGAAGAGGTAATGGCAGTATGACAAATACATTCATAATATTGAGTATTTTGGCATTTATTTCATTTCTTTCAGGGAAGTTGTATTTTTTCAATCACGAAAACAGATTTATCAGGGAGAGAATGACCACAGTAGGAGTAATCATACTCTCAATATATTCCGTATTTGCGATAGTAGCAATGTTTTTCGCAACAATTCCTGCAAAGCCGATTTTAGTTTTTTGTGGATTTTCACCATTTATTATAGGTCATTTTGCAACGTATAAAAGATTAACGTATTACACAATAATACAACTTATGGTAATAGTTGCAGGGATAATATATGCACTGGGAAACGGTCTTAATTAACTATTTTTTATTAAAGAAAAGTTCTTGGGCAGCATCATTAAAAGCATCTTTAGAAGGATGCCCGGGAACAAATCTGTCTTTAAGAATAGTAATTGGAAGGGTATCACCTGTATAAATTGCCTTTTTACCACCTTGATTAATGTTTTGAAAGACTTCATTAGGAGATTTTTCACCGTTAATATCGACCCAAATAACACCAAAAGTATCTTCACCAAATTTTTCATTATTCACTTCGTGTTTATAACTAATACAATAACGCATACCGTCATCAGTGTAGAAATATTCAATAGGAGTAGTTTCTTTTGTACAATAAGCCATAGATGTATTATCATAAAAAGTTGTAGTATCAGTAGCAAGAGTATTATATACGACATTATTTTTGTTAACTTTTCTAATATTTGTAGTAGTTAAGTGCCTGACAATGATTTTACTCAAGATAGAATAAACAGAATCTAATTGATTTTGTGTACCAATTTGGTATCTATTACCATCGTCAACCAAAGCATAATTAATAACACTATTTGTATCAGACTCAGCATTACCATTTTCATCAAGAGTTTCGCCACTTGCGCCATACTGAGTTTTAGAAAATTTATAAGAATTACCGGAAGATTTATCAGTCGGTGGACTATTGTAATAGAAGGAATACGCTTGATTAAGGACATTAATTGCTTTTTGATAAGCAAGAGCAGTATCACGATTTTTTTGTTCATTAATGACAGAAGGAATAGTATAAGCGAAAATAGTGCCAATAATTACTAAAGCGACTAGAACTTCTGCCAATGTAAAACCGAATTGTTTGCTCATAGATAACTTTCTATATTTCAAAAAACAGACACAAAAAAAATGTCGAAGATGGGACTTGAACCCATACAGATTGCTCCACACGCCCCTCAAACGTGCGCGTCTACCATTCCGCCACTCCGACATTTGGGTATAATTATATTATGCCACACAAAAACATTAGTCAACACTTTTTTCATAAAAAAACCAAAATTTTTACAACAGACTCATATTTATTGTTTGCATATTACTTAAAGAACTGAAATAGGGATTTTCGTCATTATAATCTGCGGAAACATTTTCCTGAGAGGAAAACATTTTAGTAGTATAGTCGAAAAGCCAGGAATAGTAGTTATAATCGTATTGTGACTGAGCATTTTCCATTTGAAATTGAATTTCTTCCATAATGTTGTTGAAATCCTCTTCTTCATCGCCGCTACAGAGCAGTTGCAACTGTTGCATAATTTGCGACCAAGGAACATTTCCTTCAGGTTCTTTATCGACATCAGTTTTTTGACTTTCAGCAATTCTGGAACCTAACTCAAGCAGACTTTGAGTACGGCGAAGCTCATCGGAATTTTCAGTTATAGAGCGTTCAACTTCTTTGTTACCCAGCGGATTCATAGGCATTTGACGAGAACTGAGGTTATAGCCGGTAAAGACGGCATCAGTATTCAGAGTAACGAAGTTTATTGACATAAAACACTCCTCTCATCAAATTCCTTCCAATAGTTAGATACCCAAAATTTCAATTTTATATCACAAAGATTTAGAATTGTAACAATTTTGCGGATTTTTAGCGTAATAGTAAAATGAAGAAATGAATTACATATGGAGCATATTAATTATAGTATCAATTATTGCAGGAGCAATAAATGGTAAATTAAATGATGTAGTAGGAGCTATGTTAACCGGCGCTGAAACATCAATAAAAGTTGCAATAGGGATTTGCGGAGTAATGGTTTTTTGGCTGGGAATGATGAAGATTGCCGAAAAATCAGGGATTATTGAATGGATTTCAAAAGGTTTAACACCGATTGCTAATTTTTTATTTCCTGAAGTAAAAGGCAATGATAAAATCATAGGAAATATAGCAATGAATTTTTCGGCAAATGCGTTAGGATTAGCGAATGCAGCGACACCGATGGGATTAAAGGCAATGGAAGAAATGCAAAAAGTAAATAAGGACAAATCTTCCGCATCAAATTCTATGTGCATGCTTTTAGCGATGAATACTGCAGGTTTTCAAATAATTCCTGCAACTGTAATTGCAGTATTAGTTTCAGTTGGCGCAAAGAATCCGACAGAGATAATAATTCCAACGCTTATAGTAACTTCCTTCGCATTTATTGGAGCAATTATCACTGCAAAAATCATGCAAAAGATTTTCCCGTCGCAGAATGAAAGCGCAGGCGAATGATGGAATATTTCAAACAAATTGCGGATATAGCATCAATTTACGCATTACCGTTGATAGTAATGTTAATAATAATTGCAGCGCTAATGAAGAAGGTGCCGGTTTACGAAACATTTGTTGAAGGAGCAAAAGACGGAGTAGACGTAACAATAAGGATAGTACCGTATTTGACAGCGATAATTGTTGCGGTAGCGATGTTTAGAGCGTCAGGAATTTTAGAGATAATAACTAATTTTTGTTCAAACTTTTTAGACAAAATAAATTTACCGACAGACATATTACCGTTAGCAATAGTTCGTTCATTATCAGGAAGTGCGGCACTTGGAGTATTTTCAGACATTGCATCACAGAATCCGCCGGATTCATACGCAGTAAAACTGGGCGCAATTATGCTAGGAAGTTCAGAAACAACTTTTTATGTACTTGCAGTATATTTTGGTGCAGTAGGAATAAAAAAGGTACGATACGCATTATTAACGGGGTTAATTGCAGATGCGCTGGGGATTATCGGAGCGATAGTTGTTGCGAATTTATTTTTCGCATAAATTAATTTTTTATTGCTAAATCATAAATTTTATTTTTTGGTAAATTATTTAAAGAGGATAAAATTTTAGAAATATCTTTAGCTGAGAAACCTTGTTTTTTCAAAATATTTATATGATTAAGAATTTTAAGTTCATCAAAATCAGACTGTTCATCAGCAAAAATCATGCCGACGATTTCACCTTTTAAGACATTATAGTCATAGTAAGAGAGGATATCATTAACAGAACCGATTTTAATTTCCTCAAAAATCTTTGTTAATTCTCTACCGATAGCAATCTGTTTATCTTGTCCGAAATAGTCGGAAATATCAGACAATAAATCTTTTAAACGGTTAGGTGACTCATAAAAAACGCAATTTATATGTTTAAATTCATCAAAGATTTTATATCTTTTTTCTTTAGTTCGAGGCATAAAGCCAATAAAAGAAAAGAACTCATTATTTCTGGGAACAGCAGAGAGGAAAGCTGTAACAGCACTGGCGCCAGGAATCGGAACAATTTTATGACCTAATTGTAGCAACTCATATTCAAGAACGGAACCGGGATCACAAATTGCAGGAGTTCCCGCATCGGAAACGAGAGCTACAGAACCATTTTCACCAAGGATAGAGGATAATTTAGCGCTTCTTTCTTTTTCATTAAATTTATGACAATCCAATAATTTAGTAGAAATATTATATTTATCCAATAAAATTCTCGTATTTCTGGTATCTTCACAAGCAATGCAATCAACGGACTTCAAAATTTCCAAAGCACGCAGAGTAATATCTTGTAAATTTCCTAAAGGAACGGCAACTGCGTACAAAATTCCCATTAAACACCTCTTTTAGAAACTGTTTTAGAAAGTAATTCATCTTCAAAATTAAAGAAAGATTTATGTAATCCTGTCATTGCGAGGATATGCATAACTTCCGGAGCAGCATTTTGAATATACAATTTTTTTCCATTCAAGACAGCGACCCTATGAATATCAGAAATATTTTGAATATCTTGAAGAGCAATGTTGTCTATCGAAGAAAAATCCACTTCAATATCATCAGAATTTTCAAAATCTATTTCAGAATTAATATCTATATTAAACCTTGTATTCATAATATATTTCCCGAATTAGCACGGATTAACGTGCTCTAACACCAGTGTAAAAAATTTTTATTAAATTTTCAAGTTTTTAACTCTCTAAGTTCAGTATTCCTTAAAAGCTGTCTGATTTAAGCATTAACAACTTTTTTTAGTTGATTATAATCTAAATATTCATCAGTATTTCTAAAAGATGAAGGAAGAGAAACTTTATTCATTTTAGAAACGACAGAAAAATTCAGAACGGGCATACCGTGGATTACGGAATTGTTACAAACTTTAGTTCTGGATCTAAGAGTTTTCAATTCTCTTTTCTCAACGATTTGCTGTCTAACCATGTTTTCAATTTTAACATTCCTTAAATTATCCTGACTTTTGCGGCAGAAAGAACCTGAAACTTTAGCGATGCAAGCAACAGCAACTAGTGCAAGCAGAGCAAAAGAACAGAAACCGAAATCATTTTTCACAGAACTCAAGGGAATAAGACTACCGTCTTGAAATAGCAAATCAAAATCGGCAACATTTTCTCCTGAAATGTTTATGAATGTATTATTTCCATCCTGAACTACACTAACATCAGTATTGGAAGAAAGATTGTCACAAACCGTCTTGATATTATCGGAAACGGTAGTATTTTTAAGATTAAGAATTATTTCATCAGCAGAGATAATATTTTTTTGAATTTTTGTTTTATCGGTATTTAATACAATTTTACCGTTGTTACCGAGATTAGAAACTTCAACGGAAGAGAGAGTATTAGCCATAGAACAAGCACCGCTGACAAAGATACAACCACACAATAATACTTTAAAGAAAATGTCTTTCATCATTCCTTACTCCGTTTGCTTACAGAGTAAATGTATCTTATTTTTTTCTAAATTACATTGACCGAAATATTGAAAAATTTTTATTAATCACAGGGTTAATATATTAAAATTTTCAATTAAATAAATGATGACTTTAAAAATTTTAATAATAAGTGAAAAAATTTAAAAATATGGTAAAATAAAAAAGGTATTTAAGGGGTAACAACGATGCTGGATTTTTTATTTCACAAACAAACAAGAGAAGAAATTGATCCTCAAGGAAAAGTATTATCAGAAATTCTGATAAAATTGAAGGAAATATATAGAGGATATGATATTTCAGAAGGGCGAAAAGCGTACTTAAGAAGGGTTATAGAGCAAAATGGATACTTACCGTACCCACATATCAAAGCGTTGGAAGAATTAAATGCTGCTGATACATTGTACGGATTAGAAATCAAATGGAAATTAAACGGAATTTTTGAAAATGACGATTTCAAATTCAATAAAGGGCAAATATCTCCGATAGCCCGAGCAGGAATTACCAATTCAGACTGGTTAAAAAGGGAGCAACATCACGTTAAATTAATCAATCTTGCATCAATGGGAAACGGAAATTATTCGCCTGCGCCCGGAAATTTTGTTGATTGGCTGAAGCAAATATTAATATTACCGTCAGGGAATTTAGAAAAGAACATTTTAGGAACGACGATATATTTAGTTCCATTTCACCCACGAGATTTTGGTTGTGCATATCTTCCGAGTTCAACGGAAATTAGCGAAGCGGTAAAAGATGATTATTTAACAGCAAAATTAGACATAACAGCAGAAGAGCAAGTTCAGTTATTCATAACATTTGCACAACTAGCCGGACACCCTGTAATATATGATATATTGCCGCAAACCAGCAGATTTTCAAAAGAAGTACTTGCAAATCCGTCAATAGTAAGATGGATGGACGTAAAAGAAATAATAGAGTCATTGAACAATGAAATAGATATGCAAGCGGCGACATTAATAAAGAAATACGGACAAGATGATGCAAAAATCATAATGAATGTAGCAAAAGGGATATTGAAATCGGGCTCCGATGACATAAGCGAACATTATAAAAAAATGTACGAAGAACTTTCAGAGATATTAATGCCGAAGAAAAAAGTAATATCTGAGCGAATGACAAAAAAAGCAGAACAAATCAAACTGGTAAATCGAGTAAAAGCGTTAATAGCCGAAGTAGAAGGGGTACCATCGCAGATTATAAAAAGAGAAAAGGACATAAAAAAGCAAGGCACGGATATACAACGTCTGATAGCAGAGGGATTATGGCCTGTTCCCGGTGGAGCATGGTGTTCAGCAGGAGTTCCTGTTTTCGATAGAATGTCAGAAACAGGAGATTTTCCGATGTTCAAACATTATGACTACAAAGGGAATGATGTTTCCAAATTTGCAAATTTGGATTGTCAAGCACCATTTTATTTTGTTTATTTAGAAAATGGTGATTACAATATGCCTGTAATAAATTATTTTGTTACAAAGATAAAAAATCTTTGTGAAAAGTATCATTTTGACGGAATCAGAGTTGATCACATAGATCACGTTGTAGATGCATATTCGCAAAAAGGAGACAGACCGATAAGTTACAGAGCGCCAAAATTTGTATTAGGAAAGTTAAATGAGGCACTAAAACAAGAAAAACAAACATTTGCATCACTTGCAGAGTATATGCTTGGAGAAAATAATATCAAGGAATATCATAGAGAAATGCACTTTGATGTTTTATGGGGTAATGACATAATAGCTCAAAACACAAAGACACCATATGAAATCATCAAGAACAATAACGAACTAAAAACGTATAATAAAGCTCCTTTGACCAGAGGAACGGTTTCTGTTTTAAAGACATATAATAACCAAGACGGTGAATTTAGGGACATTAACCAATATCCGGGACAGTTGGGAGAAGCAGGAGCATTGTTCAAATGGTTTAAGTTACATTTTCTTACAGGAGGAGATAAGGCGCAGCGCCCGATAATGTATGTAGATGGCGATGAATCATATACAATGGTAGGAACAGAAGCCTGTATCGGAGCAGAAATTTCACTTTGCAGAGGAAAAAATTATGAATTTTTTGAAAAATTTGATGCAATAAGCAGATTTGCAAGGGACAATGAGATTTTAACAGACGGAGAAGCACAAATTGTTACACAAACAGACAGTGGTTTTGCTTGTTGGACGGTAACAAAGCCTTCATCGACAGAAACGATATTTGTAGCAGCGAATTACATAGCACCGACGGAAGTAGTATGTGAAAATGGCACACGAACAATAAGAGAAGGTGCATCAGTATATAACTCATCAGTTGAAATTCCGAAGGAATATAAATCAGCATATGAATACATTTATAATTATGATATGAAGCAATACGAAGAAAGGCGAATTGAAAATTTCAATAATGTATTTGTATTCGAGAGGTTGGAACCATCAGAATTTAAATTTTATAAATTGGTAAAATGACATATTCTATAAGAAATAAAATCAATCAACTGTTTATTGTCGGTTATGAAGGCGAAAACGTTGAAGATTGTCCGATATTTTTAGAACTTGCGAGAAACGGTCTTGGAGGGGCGATATTTTTTACACAAAATATAGCAACGGAGATGCAATTCAAGGAGAACATAAAAAAAATCAAAAGAAACTCAATGATAGCACCATTTTTAAGTATAGACCAAGAGGGTGGCAGGGTAGAAAGAACCGAAAATATTCATGGCGGGAAAAAATATTTAAGTGCAAAAGAAGCAGCAGAAAAAGGACTTGATTTTGTAGAAAAACAAACAGAGGAACTTTGTGAAGAATTACTAAAATATGGAATAAATATGAATTTTGCACCGGTTTTAGACACAAACACAAACCCTAAAAACCCGATAATAGGCATTCGTGCATACGGAGAAAATCCTGAAGAAGTTATAAAATACACAACAAGTGTTTTTAAAATACATCAAAAAAAAGGAATAATTCCTGTCGGAAAACATTTTCCCGGACATGGTGATACCGCAACTGATTCACACATAGAAATGCCGATAGTAAGACTTAATCAAACAGAAATGGAAGAAAAACATCTAAAACCATTTAAAGCAGCGATAGAAAACGGACTAGATGCGATTATGGTATCACATGTTTTTTATACTTGTTATGATGAGAAGCCGTGTCCTGCATCACTTTCAAAAAGAATTTGCACAGAATTACTTAAAGACGAACTTAAATTTGAAGGAATAACATTATCCGACGACATGGTTATGGGAGCAGTCAGTGACAAAAATCCGTTTGAAATATATATACAAGCATTAAAAGCCGGAATTAACATATTTTTGTACAGAAACTCTGATGAAAAACTGCTTTCAATAATTGATTTTATTGAACGAGAAGTGAATAAAGATGACAAACTTCTTAATATAATTAATCAATCTTATGAAAATGTGATAAAATTGAAAAACAAGTACAAAATTATATAACAGAATTTTATACGGGAGGAACAAATGAAAAAATTATTAGCGACAGCAATAGTACTGGCAGTAGGTTTAACAGTAAATGCAGGTGTTTTAAATAAAGTTGATAATGCGTTGAATAAAGCCGATACTGCAGTTACAAAATCATTGAATAAGGCAACAAATAAAAAGAATGAAGTAAAAAACAACATTAATGCAAAACAAAAAGCAGCAGAAGCTAAAAAGGCAGAAAATGAAAAGAAAGCAGCCGAAGCTAAAAAGGCGAGAGAAGCAAAAGTTGCAGCAGAAAAGAAAAAAATAGAAGATGCAAAGAAGGCACAAAAAGCCAAGGCTGATGCGCAAAAAAAGAAGCTAGAAGATGCTAAGAAAGCTCAAAAAGCTAAAGCAGATGCACAAAAGAAAAAAGCAGAAGAACAAAAAGCAGCAAATAAGAAAAAAATTCAAGATAAGAAAAATACATTAAAACAACTCACAACGTGGTAAGCAAAAAGAAAGCGGTTTTCATACCGCTTTTTTATTGAGAAAAAAAGTTTTTTAGGTTATAATTTTTACAAATTTTGAGAAGGTAAAAATGGAAACATTAAAAAAGATAGAAGAAATAGTAAAAGAAACCTCATTGCGCCATATAGCAATCATCATGGACGGGAACCGAAGGTGGGCAAAAGAAAGACATCTACCGACGGCAATGGGACATTCAAAGGGAGTAGAGGCATTAAAAAAAGTTTTAAAAGCCTGTCATACGTACGGAGTTGAATATTTAACCGTATACGCATTTTCAACGGAAAATTGGAACCGTTCACAAGAAGAAGTTAATTTTTTAATGACTTTGCTTGCAAATACAATAAAGAATGAACTTTTAGAACTTGATGAAAATAAAGTCCGCATTAAATTTATCGGAGATATTGATGCTTTGGCTCCGGAATTACAACAAATTTTAAAAAATTCAGAAACAAAAACTAAAGACAATAACGGAGTAAAATTACAAATAGCATTCAATTACGGATCTAGAGCAGAAATAACAAATGCATGTAAAAAAATTGCGCTGGAAATTAAAGCAGGACTGTTAAACGTAGAGGATATTAGCGAAAACACTATTAGTGCGAACTTATACACATCAAATATACCTGACCCTGATTTGCTAATTAGGACAGGAGGAGAAAAGAGAATCAGTAATTATTTAATGTGGCAATGCGCATATGCAGAGATATACGTAACAAACACATTCTGGCCTGATTTTGACAAAGAAACACTTGCAACAGCGATATTTGAATATGCAAACAGAACGAGAAGATTTGGGAAATAGATGATTATAACGGTAGCGACAGGTAATTCACACAAAGTTCAAGAAATGAATGGGATTAATCCATTTAAGGAAATAGTATTAAGAAGAATCGACGCAGATTTCAACCCGACTGAAGATGGAGAAACGTTTGAAGAGAATGCCATCATTAAGGCAAGAGCTGCATCTTTAATCGTTAACAATTATGCACTGGCTGATGATACAGGTCTTTGCGTAGATGCATTAAATGGCGCACCAGGACTGCATACGGCAAGATATGCACCTTCACAAGAAGAAAAAATAGAGAAACTTCTCTCTGAATTGAACGGTGTTCCTTTTGAAAAAAGGACGGCACGATTTATCTGTAATATGGTTTTGACAGATAAAACAGGTCAAGTTGTATATAAAACACAAGGGAAGATTGAAGGATATATTGCGGAGAGTGCGGCAGGTTGCGGCGGTTTTGGATATGATCCTATTTTTTACGTAGCTGAAAACAAAATGACTTTGGCAGAACTTCCGGAAGGTGAAAAAAACAGAATATCACATAGATATAATGCACTGCTACCTATGTTAAAGTACATATCAGCACACAGAAATGATTTCAATTAATTTTCAATAGCACTATTTGTGTCAATTGTTATTTTTTTGTAATTTCTTTTTAAATACTGTAATTTCAAGAGATTTTTTAAGTTCAGAATGAACTATAGATTTTTCCAGATTATAATTTTCAAAAACAAATTGAATAATATTGTTTGCATAATCAACACCAAAATAACCTACATAAGGATATTTATTACTGGTAATCATAATATAATCCGGCATATTTGCAGAAAGGTCATTAATTATTTTTTGCTCACCGATTGTATCAATCATATGAGGAATTAATGCATAATATTTCAAATTTGTCTTTCTTCCGGAAAACCAATTCAAAATCAGCCCTTCTTCCATAACAAGAAGTGTATTATTTTTAGGAATATTATTTTCAATGTAGGTCAATGCATCGTTCAATGTCCGAGAAAGAGCAATTCCGGTATAAAAAGAGCCTTTATCACTGTTAATTTTGTACTTCATATTTGGAAGGAAGTAAGAAAAATATACAAGAGAAAGTAAAGAAGAGAATAAAAGCAAAGAGGTAATGACAGTTTTTATATATAAAGGAACTTGTAAATTTTTAAAATACATTGGGAATATTTCAAGACAAAAATAAACAAATGCAGTCCAGAAAGGAATAACTGTAAAATTACCAATATAAGAAATTTTAACCTCTGCAAATTGTCTGCCTGCCATTAAAAATCCAAGTAATATCAAAGTAATACAAAATTTTTCGGAATATAAAAGTTTTGCCCAAGAAAACCTTTTTGCAATCAATGTACCTACCGCCCAAATAGCCAAAAAATAAGGTATAAAAACAATATTTTCTTGAATTCCTAACTTATTAAACTGCTCAACAGAAAAAGGCTTAAGAAAACACACATAGAGCAAGATTAGAGTAATTATTGAAACAGAAACATTAAGAAATCTTTTTTTGCTATGTTGTTCGATAAATCTGCAAACTAGAAACGAAATAATTCCGATAACAGCAAAATGTTTGATAAATAAGAACAGAGAAGCAAATAAATCTTTTAAAACCTTTGGAGTTATTGACTGAGGCATAGTGATAAGATTAAAAGCAATTACCGAAGGAGCTTGAGAAAATTTAATCAAAAAATCAACTTCATTTTTCAAATCTCCAATTGTACCGCCTGTTAATAAGTATCCCCCAAAAGTCAATAAACTCGGGACAAGAACAAACCCTGCACAAATCACAAATTGTTTGAAAGATTTATTTTTTATTACTTCAATAATCGGAATTATAACAAATAAGCAAAAATCCCATTTGCATGCAATGGAAATTCCTATTAACAAAGAAATTAGATATAAAATTTTTTCAGATTTTTCAGTGGCATCAGAACTATAGTTCATATACAAAAGATAAAGAACTAAAGCCGAAAAGCAAGCCGTAAAAGCGTACAAAAACGAATATGAATATGGGAAAAACCACGAAGCAGAATTATTTATACAAATTCTAAATGTGAAAAGCAACATTACAGTTAAAGTCGTAACAAATGCAGTTAAATCGGAAGAATAATGTTTAATCAGCTTGTATAATAATGACAAATTTAAAGCACCACAAAAGATTCCGGCAAGATACAAAACAGAAATGTCAGAACCAAAAATTTTAAACAATAAAGCGTTGAATTGATAGGCAAGAGGCGGATATAAATTTAAAATATCACGATAAAGGATTTTGCCCTCTAAAAGTGCTTGCGGGATAACAGCTTCTCTGAAACTGTCTGACATTACATGCCCCCAGCGCCCCCAAGAAAGCACAATAAATGCAAGATATAACACTAATAGAGTTATCGGTAAATAATTCTTTTTTACTTTTTCAACAAAATCCAACATACATACCTCATAATTACAATAATTTTAGCATAAATAATTTAAGCAATTATACAAAAATTGATGCAAGCGAAAAGTTAATAAAGGAAGAGATTTTGAAATAACCAACACCATACCCCAAATAATAAATAGTAATAAGTTTTAATTGAAAATCGCAGCAATGTATCGCAAATATTAATTTTGGTAAAATTTAATATAAAACTATGCTGGTAGTAGTAGTAGTAGTAATAGTAGTAGTATAATGATACTCAATAACACAAAGAAAAGGATTATATATGAAAAAAGCCAAAGAAGTATATTTAAGTATCTTACAAAATAAAATTGCAATTGCGTTATTGTGTGTAATTCCTTTTTTATTTATGAATAAGAATTTATTTTCTGAATTATATCTTGAAGCGTTTGTTGTTTTTTTTGCATCGTTTGTTACCGAAAAAAGATTTACAAAAAAGGAATGTTTGCAATTTGCACTGTTATATTTAACATTTTTCTTTATTCTTGAAGCAGGCGCATTAATATATGGACTCACAAATTCCGCTTTTGGCTTTATTACACTAATATTTTATGGGATAACCATATTATTAAGCATGGGTGTCAAAATTATACTTTGGTTTGTTGTTGGAGGATTGGTATTTTATCTGGTAAATTTAATTACGATAAAAACAGTAACAAAATTTGAAAAAGTATTTTTACCTGTCAGGAAATTATTTACAAATCCTTTAAACGTTGTTCTTTGCGGAGTTACAATATTTATCTTATTGTTTATATACAATGGTATTTTTGTAAACGTCAAATCTTTATCACTTCCGATAAGTTCAGGTTATGTAGGAAAAATTGCCTTAGGTAATGAAAA
This sequence comes from uncultured Muribaculaceae bacterium, assembly GCA_964550875.1. Taxonomy (GTDB): domain Bacteria; phylum Cyanobacteriota; class Vampirovibrionia; order Gastranaerophilales; family Gastranaerophilaceae; genus RUG841. Next base: position 28,207 of record CAZKAS010000006.1, read on the forward strand.
ATTATTGTTGTTTTCTTCTGATGAAAATAAATTGGCAATTTTTGACTTCAAAAATAATGAATTTAACACAAATTGTCCGCAATTAAAACAAAAACCGGACGGTTTTAATGCTGATTTTATTAGTATTAATTTTAAAAAAATGCCAAACGGTAATATTTTTATTAGAAGATTTTTTGTAAAAAATGATGATAAAAAGCAAAGGAAAACTATTGCGTATGTATATTCACCGTTAGAAAATAAAATCGTTTATGAAGAGGAAATTCCGGAGAAAATTGCCTTTTACCAAACAGCAATTGCTTTTCTTGATAATAAAAAAGTCTTTTGTGTAGGAGCAGATAACGATGAAAAGACTTATATATATGATATACAAGACAAAATATTGACAGAAACGGCAGAAACAAAGCAACCAAGAAGAGGTTGTGAATTGTTACCGTTAAATAACGGAAAAGTTTTAATATGGGGCGGTTATTCAGATGATTGCAAGAGTGCAGAATTATACGACATTAAAAACAATGAAGTTATTGAAATTCAGACTAACTTCAACTTATATTTCGCTTTCGGAAAGGATAAACTTAATATTTTAGATGACGGAACTGTTTTGATTAAAACTACAAAACTTGAAGAAAATGAAGCAGACGGCATAGGAACCCACTTCAGCGGAATAAGTGGAACAGGCTATCCGATTCCCTATTTTGTCAAATTTAATCCGAAGGATAATTCTTTCGACGGTTTTGTCCCCGATAAAAATCAAAGAAAGCAATTTTATCGTTATAATTCAGTTGTTACCCAAAACGGTAAAATCATTATTGCAGGAGCAACTTTAGTAAACAGAAAATCAAAACATCTTTCCGGTTATAGTAAAAAAGTATATGTTTATGATATAAAAAGTGGAAAATTAAGACAAACATATATGTATAATTTTCCTGAAACAATGGACGCAACTATTTTTACAATAAACGATAAAGAATTTGTTCTTCACTATTCACCTATTCTCGGAAATAAAAAAACAGTCAAAAATCCTGATAAAAAACTTAAATTTTATAATATTTGATATTTTGCAAAAAATGACGAAATATAATATTATAAAAAAAAAGACAAAAAGAGGGATTAAAATGAACCGAATAATTATCACGGGCGGAGCAGGATTTATTGGAAGCAATCTTTGTGAAAGGCTTGTAAATGAAGGTAATGACGTTATTTGTGTTGACAATTTTTTTACAGGATCAAAAGACAATATTAGACATTTAATCGGGAATGACCACTTTGAACTGGTAAGACATGATGTTACGAAAGAATTTTATGCAGAAGCCGATCAAATTTACAATCTTGCCTGTCCTGCAAGCCCACCGAGTTACCAATACAACCCGATAAAGACAATAAAAACATCAATAATGGGAACAATAAATATGCTCGGACTGGCAAAACGTTGCAAAGCAAGAATTTTGCAGGCATCAACGAGTGAAATATACGGAGATCCGAAAGTTCACCCGCAAACAGAAGATTATTGGGGAAATGTAAATCCTATCGGGATACGAAGTTGCTACGATGAGGGAAAACGTTGTGCCGAAACGCTTATGATGGATTATCACAGACAAAACAATGTTGACATCAGAATTGTACGTATATTTAACACTTACGGCCCCAAAATGGACAAAAATGACGGAAGAGTTGTATCTAATTTCATTGTTCAAGCACTTCAAAATAAAGATATTACAATATATGGTGACGGCAGCCAAACACGTTCATTCTGTTATGTTTCCGACTTGGTAGAAGCCCTTATAAGAATGCAAAATAATAATGAGGGATTTATCGGGCCTGTAAATCTTGGAAATCCTTCTGAAAGAACTATTTTAGAATTTGCAGAAAGAATTATTAAACTAACAAATTCAAACTCAAAAATTATTCACAAACCATTACCATCAGATGACCCGACAAGAAGACGCCCCGATATTACCTTAGCAAAAGAAAAGTTAGGTTGGTCACCAAAAGTTGATATTGATGAAGGATTAATGAAAACAATTGAATATTTTGATAATCTTTTAAAATTAGAAAAATAGGTGACTTTTTGCCTTGTTTGATGTTAAATTAAGACAAAACACTCACGACACAATAAAGGATAAAAAAATGTTAGCAAGACGAGCAGCGAGAGAAATCGCACTTATATTATTTTCACAATTAGACGAAGATGTAAAAAAATATGCAACGACTGAATTTAACAAAATTATTGTTGACTCCGTAAGAACACTTACGAACAATGCTTATGAAGAATTAAAACTTCAATCAACAGTAGTTGTAGATATGATACAATACATTGATGAATTTGAAGCAAATCACCCAACAAATCTTGCAAGACCAATAGAAAGCAATAATATACCTGTTCCAATCCCGTTAACATCAGATATGACAGGTAGATTGACAGCGATTGCAGATGTTTGTGAAAAAGCTTTTTCAGCACTTGAAATCGCTGAAATGACAGCTTTGGAAGAAAATTCAGAAACGAAAAAATACATAAGAAAAATTACAAAAGCATACGTTGACAAAAAAGAAATTATTGACGAAACAATAAAAAAATTGGCAGTAGGCTGGGATTTTGCAAGACTTGTCAAAACTGATAAAGATATTTTGAGAATAGCGATAACAGAACTTCTTTTTGTACAAGAACCTCCAGTAAAAGTTATCATTGATGAAGCGGTAGAACTGGCAAAAAGATATTCAACAGAGGACAGTGCGTCTTTTATTAACGCAATATTGGCAAAAGTCGTCAAAGAAAATAATTTGGATTAGTATATGTTTGAATTTTTTAAGAAAAGAGAAGAAAAAATACCCGAAGAACAAAACGTGGAAGAAAGCAAACAAGCAGATGAAAATTCGGGATTTTCTTTTTCTTTTGAAAAGCTGAAAAATACGGTATCAAATACGGCAAAGGCAATTGTACAGAGTGTTGCAGGCAACTTCGAGGACAAAGAAGAGTTTGATGAATTTGCGCTTGATGACATGGAAGAATTGCTTATAAAAGCGGACATTGGTGTCAATACGGCGGCAGAGATAACAGATAAATTAAGAGAAAAAAAAACGAGAATAAAACCGTCAGAAATAAAAATGTTTTTGAAAAACGAGTTTGATAATATTTTGCTATCAGCAGGCAGTGAAAAACTCAATGTTAAAGAAGGATTAAATATATACTTGATTACAGGAGTAAACGGAGCAGGAAAAACAACTCTTATAGCGAAACTGGCATATCAATTTAAAAATCAAGGAAAAAGAGTTCTTGTTGCGGCAGGAGATACTTTTAGAGCAGCGGCAGAGGAGCAATTAAATATATGGTCAGAAAGAGCAGGAGCAGACATTGTACGCAAAGACGGAATAGATGCAGCGGCAGTTGCATATGATGCCATAAAGAAAGCTCAAGACGAAAAATACGATATTTTGCTGATAGATACGGCTGGAAGATTACAAAATAAACATAATCTTATGGAAGAATTGGGTAAAATGACCACTGTCATCAAGAAGTTGGCATCTGATTGTTTTACGGAAAGTCTTTTGGTTATTGACGCAAATACAGGACAGAACGGACTGCAACAAGCAAAAATATTTAAAGAAGCAGCAAACCTAACCGGAATAGCATTAACGAAACTTGATGGAAGTGCAAAGGGCGGAATTATTATAGCAATAGCAAAGGAACTTTCTATTCCTGTTAAATTAATCGGTGTCGGAGAAAAAATAACAGATATAAAATATTTTAATGCTCAAGACTTTACAAAAGCACTTTTTGAATAAAATTTTAAATATAGCATTAATTATTGATATATCTTTATAAATTCAATAGTCTTGCAAGTTTGGGAGCAACTAAGTCCCAAGCCTTTTCATTTGGGTGCATCCATTCACCTTCGACTTTATATTCCCTTTTACCGAGATTATCACCAACAAGCTCATTTGCATTAACGTAAATATAGCCCTCGTCCTTGATAAATTGCGTCATATCTTCCGACAGATAAATAGTTTTTTCATCTGATTGAGGATACTCAACAAAAACGATTTTGGTGTTAGGATAATTTTTATGCAGTTGTTTTATCATATCATGCATAAGTGGTTTAAAAAGGGCATAGTCATTGGTTTCTTTTTCACCTTGTTTGTTTGCCCAATATTCCTGAATCAATTTCGTTGAATAGAACATGTTTTTTAAGGGAAAGATTTCTTTAACCTCTTTAATTTCACCATTTGTATATTCATAACGTAAATTCAATTCAGTTGACCAAAAGCCGACTTGATGGTGATACAAACGGAATAAATGGTCAAAAATAAAGACATATATGATATATTCCGGTTGTTGATTATCGGTAGGGAACATCTTACTAGCAATTTGATAATAAACATACGGTAATCCAGTACCTGTAACGCCTCTTTGAAAAACAGTTCTGTTTGATAAATCAGAAAGCTTGTAGCCTAAAATTTGATTGTCCTCAAGACAAGAGCCTTCCGCAAATGAACACCCAACAACCGCAAGCGGTTTTTTCTTTGAATTTTCCTTCACAAAATCCCTCTTGTGCCACGTATATGCAGAAGCATCAGGAGAAAACGCAATAGGGATAGTATATTTTAAAATGACTTTATTTCCGTTATCCCATTGTGTTTTTATTGCATCTTTCCATTTTAGCGCATATACAATGTATGCAGAAAGTTCAAAAAGAACAAAAATTATTACAACTATTAGAAATAATTTAAAAAATTTCTTCATTCTAAGACCCTTATAGAAAAGAATTAAAAACTAATCAAGTTTAACTTTTCCAACTTGATTTCTTCCGTTTTCTTTAGCAGCATAAAGCCCTTTATCAGCAAATTCAATCATTTCTTGAGGTTCAACACCACATTCAGGGAAAGTTGCAACTCCTAAACTGATTGTAACCTGTTTTTCGGTATTCGGTGCAATTTTAAACGGTTTTGCAGCAATTGTTTTACATATTTTTTCAGCAATAGCTGTTGCTTCATCAAAAGCAGTGTCTTTTAAAATAATAACCATTTCTTCGCCACCGTATCTGCATACAATATCGGAACCTCTGACACTTTTTTTCAAAGTATGAGCAACTCCTCTTAAAACAGCATCTCCTGCTTGGTGTCCATATGTATCATTAAATTTTTTGAAGAAATCAATATCAATCATTATTAAAGAAAAATGCCTATTGTATCTTCTGCTATCTGCAATACAAAGTCTGACTTGGTCTTGGAAAAATCTATGATTATACAAATCTGTAAGACCATCAGTTGTTGCAAGTTTGTAAGTCAATTCAAAATCTCTCGATTTAAGAATGTATTTTGTAATATAAACAGCGATTATTGAAATAATTGTCAAAAGAACAGGCAAAACAGTCCAAATCCAAACATTTGCAAACTGCATTATTAATGTTGAAAATATTAAGTAACCGACAATTAATGCAAGTGAAATACACGTCGCTATTACCACAGAAGAACAATAAAAACATACAAAAGCAATAACACCTGCAAGCAAAAGTGAAATTAAAACATTCGCAACAGTTCCGACAGGCTTTATAAATGAATTATCTAAAAAGTTATTGAATAAAGTTGCATGAATTTCAACTCCCGGCATATATTTAGAAGTCGGAACACTCTTTATATCAGAAAGAGAAAACACACTCGTACCAACAAATACAACCTTGTCTTTGAATGTATCGGACGGAAGTTTATCTTTTCCGTTTTCCATAGACTCAATAACTTTCCACATTGGAATATACTTGAAATTCTTTTTATCCTCAAGTCCTGTTTCACCATACCAATTAAGAATTACAGGTTCTTTCACTGAATTAATAGTCAATGGGCTTGGGTTGTTTGCAAACTTTTTAAACATATTATAAGTCATGTAATCATAATAACGAGTTTCTGACTCCAAATAAGTTCCATTTTCATTCTTATAAACGGGATAACCAACGGTTAAAGTTATTCTTCTTGTAATTCCGTCATCATCTTTAGAAGTATTAATATGACCGATATTTTTTGTATTATTCAAAATTTGAGGAATAATAGCTCTACAATTTTTGTAAATAGGAATATTAGTATTTGAAAATAAAGAATTATTTTCAATTATATAAGAAATATCATTTGGAAGAACAGGAGGTTTTCTTACTGTAAAATCTCTGTCATCAAAATTAATAGCAGTAAATGCATTATCATATTTTCTAAAAGCATTACCCAATTTATCATCACTATCCTTATTATTCTTCATTGAATGAACAAATAGCAAATCGAACCCGACAACAGCAGGATTTTGTGCCTCAACATAATCTAAAATATCCGCATAAACATGTCTTGGAATAGGCCATTCACCATATTTATTAATAACATATTCATAACTTTCATCATCAACCGTGATAATTCTGATAGCATCAGAAACAGTTTTATTATCAGCAATAACGGATTGCCTTAAGTCAAAAGTTTTTAATTCCATAGTGTTTAAGAAACTTCCAAAACCGCTTCTTAACATTAAAACTGCAAGTATAAATAAAGCAAAAACAATAAGAAAAGTGTATTTAAACAAATTCTTATTGTTAGAAAAAAAATCTTTAAATTTTGTAATTTTCACTTATCTGTCCTTTGTATTAAATGAATAGCCATGCTACTTCATTATACTCGGGACAATCAAAATTTTCACTAGTAAAACCACATTCCATAACAAAACTTGACGAACCGTTCGGGTTAGCCAAGTATTGCAATAAACATTCCTCGTTTAAATTCACTTTCACTTATCTCCACCAACTGACAAGATAATTATTACAGAATATTAAGAAATATTAATCAATCGAAATAATTATTTTTTGAAAGATTTATAGAACTGAGGGTTAATATTAAGTTGTATTAAGTTAGCTTAAAATCACCATATTTTTTAATATGTTGAATTAAACCGCCATCTTGTTGAAGTTTAATCATAACTTCAGGAAGAGGTTTAAAAGTTATTTGAGTATTTTTAGTTAAATTTTTAATAACACCTTGTCGAACATCGACTTCCAGAACATCTTGTGCATCAATACCGTCGGTGTCGCACTCCAAAAGCAACAAACCGATATTTATTGCATTTCTGTAAAAAATTCTTGCAAAGGATTTTGCAATTACTGCACTAACACCGGATAACTTAATAATTTGAGGAGCGTGTTCTCTAGAAGAACCCAAACCAAAATTTGAACCGGCAACTACAAAATCACCTTTTTGAACTTTAGAAGCAAATTCAGGATCGGCATCTTCAAGAACGTGTTTTGCGAACTCAGGCAAATTTGAACGTAAATGGAACAAACGCCCCGGAGCAATATGGTCAGTAGATATATTATCTGGAAATTTCCAAGCTTTACCTTTTAACATTTTTTCTCCTTATAAAATTTCTGAGGGATCTGCAATATAACCGCAAACGGCAGAATAAGCCGCAACAGCAGGTGAAGAGAGATAAATTTTTCCTTCCGGATTACCCATTCTTCCTTTAAAATTTCTATTTTGGGTAGAGAGGCAAACTTCACCATCACCTAAAATGCCGGCATGGACACCGACACAAGGTCCACACCCCGGAGGTATGATTGAAGCACCAACATAAGTGAGAATTTCTATCAAACCTTCACGCAACGCTTGCATCATGACATCTCTTGATGCAGGAGCAACGATTAATCTTACATCAGGGTGAACTTTTTGTTTTTTCAAGATTTTTGCAGCAATCCTCAAATCTTCAATTCTGCCGTTAGTACAACTACCTATGAAAACCTGATTAATTTTAACCTCACTAAGTTCTTTCGCGGGTTTAACATTATCGACTGTATGCGGACAAGAGACCATCGGAACAATAGTAGATGCGTCAATATTAATAACCCTTTCATATTCGGCATCTTCATCAAAATCAATTTTTTGAAACGCATATTCACGATGACGACTTTGCAAAAATTCATACGTTTTTTCATCTGTAGCGAATAGACCGCATTTTGCGCCTGCTTCAACCGCCATATTAGCAAGAGTAAAACGTTCAGACATAGACATATTATCAATAGTTGAACCCGTAAATTCCAAAGCTTTGTATGTTGCACCGTCAGCGCCAATTAAGCCAATTAAATGTAACATTAAATCTTTTGCATAAACGCCATGACTCAGAACTCCGTCAACAACTATTTTAAACGACTGAGGAACTTTAAGCCAAGTTTTACCGAGCGCAGAAGCAACAGCGACATCGGTACTACCCATGCCTGTAGCAAAAGCGCCCAATGCACCGGAAGTGCAGGTATGAGAATCCGCACCACAAAGTATTTCTCCCGGATTTACATATTGCTCAACCAATCTTTGGTGACAAACTCCTGTTCCTCCTTCAGAAAGGACGGCACCTGTTTCTTTTGCAAATTCACGCATTACCATGTGAGAATTAGAAAGTTCTTTTCTCGGTGAAGGGGTTGCGTGATCGATAAAAAGTATCATTCTTTCAGGATTAGCGGGTTTTGCAATTCCTAATTTTTTAAATTCACTAATTGTTAAAGGTCCTGTACCGTCTTGAACTGCGGTAACATCTACTTTAGCAATACACAAATCACCTGCTTTAACAGGGCTTTCGGTATGCGCCGAAATAATTTTTTCTGCTAATGTTTGTCCCATAATTTCTCCTATACAACAAGAATCGGATCGGCAGTTGTTCTCATACGATTTAACAATTCGCCTTTCGGTTCATAATACGGTGTAACTGTCATTACTTTAGCAGCAATGTCAGGATAATAATAAATAAATTTAAGTTCACTTGTAGTCAATGGTTGTTGAGTGTGAACGTTTGCGTATCTGGCAAGTTCCAAAATAGTTCTTGCTTCATCTTCATCTTTAAATTCAAGTTCAAGGTTGAGATAAACGTTTCTAAAACCTTTAATACCGCCATATTCACCAACGGTAATTTGTCTTCCGGTTTCAACAATTTCAGGCTCACCACGTCCTAATTCCTCAAAATCATAAAGTTCATAATTTCTTCTGTCTTTCAATGCACCGTCAGCGTGAATACCTGATTCATGAGCAAATGCATTATCACCAACGGCAGGTTGATTTATCGGAATAGGAACACCAAATGCTTTAGACGTATATTTAGCCAATTTCCAACATTTTGAGAGGTCAATATTTTCGTCTAATTTATATTTTTTTGAAAAACCGCTAGACTTCATAATAGCCAAAATACAAGAAACCAAATCAGCATTACCGGCTCTTTCGCCCATTCCATTAATTGCAGTATTAATGTACGTATCGACACCTGCATCTATTGCGGCTTTTGCACCCATTACAGAACAAGCGACACCCATACCTAAATCATTATGGAAATGAGTTTCAATAGGAATTTGAAGTTCTTTTCCCAAAGTATAGATTCTGTCATAAGCTGTTTGAGGATCATCATATCCCAAGGTATCACAATATCTTAATCTGTTCGCACCCGCTTTTTTTGCTTCTTGACCAAATTTCAAAAGGAAATCCATATCAGTTCTTGAAGCATCTTCAGCATTAACACCAATCGTGACGGCGCCGCAAGATAAAGCAGTTTCAATTGCCTCACAAGTTGATTTGATAATATCTTCCGGAGATTTTTTACCTTGATATTTTCCTTCAATCATTTGTTTGGAAGTTGATTGAGAGAGATTAACGTGTTTTAATCTTGGAACATTTTGAAAAGATTGCATAACATCAGTTGAGAGTGCTCTCATCCAACCTGATAAGATAGTTTTGTCAATGACCCCTCTATCAACCAATTCCAAATTTCCGTTAAGATAATTAAGTTCGTGTCTTGTAGTTGGAAACCCAAACTCTGAACGAGTTATCCCCATATTGTTCAACATTAAATTAATTATAGTTTTTTGTAATTTTGCTAGTCCTAAACGAGATGTTTGAACACCATCACGATTAGTGACATCAGTAATATATATTGTTGGCATGATTTTATCTCTTATTGTGTGTTCATAGATTATTATACACCTTTATATAAATTTTTCCACAATTTACAAATAGCCTGACTGAATAAGAAGTTTCGGTAATGATATTAACACCTGTTAAACGGCATAATTCAAGAGTAAGAAAACAAATGGAAAGATACAAATAAATTTCTCATAAGGAGGTAGAATGAAATTTAACAAATTAACAGTCGCACTCGTAGTATCAGCAATTGCAATGAATGCGGTATATGCAGAAAATATATCATTACCGAGCGTGGCAACAAGCAATGAATATCAATTAATTGCAGCATGCCCGACAGAAGATTGTCCGCAAGTTGTGACACCAAAAACAAAAAAATGTCCGAAATGTCACAAAAAGCATAATAAATGTAAATGTAAAAAGGAAAAGAACACATGTAAAACAGAAAAACCAACATGTGAAACTCCTGCACCTGTTTGTGAAACACCAAAACCGACTTGCGAAGCATTAGCACCTTGCGAGAAGGAAAAAGTATCGACATGCACAGCATGCCCACAACCTGATGCAGACCAAAAGGCACATATGATGCAGACATACGCATATCCAAACGGAGTATACGGATCAAATAACTTTATTGGAGAGAAAGATGCAGGAGTATATCTTGGAGATGCAATTGACGGAGAAAAAACAGGAATTCCTGTAGCAAGAGAAAAAGATGCATTAACAGGAGCAGCAGCTTGTCCATGCATAGAAGATACGACACCGAAAGTAACACTGGAAACAAATGATAATTGCGATTGTCAAATAAGTATGCAAACAGAAGATAGCATAGAGGTAACAAAAAAATCGTTACAGCCATATGAGATATCGACACCGACAGGAGCGGCAGCACCGTTAGTAAGTGCATTTGAAGATGTACCGAGCGGATATTGGGCAGGTTGCGACATCAATAAATTAGCAGAAAACAATATAATTGCCGGCTATCCAGACAGAACGTTTAAACCAAACTTGCCGGTATCGAGAGCAGAAATGGCAGCTATGACAGTAAAAGGATACAATCTTTTAAACAGTGATACAGCGCCATGTTATAAAACATTTAAAGATGTTCCGAGAGGATTTTGGGGCAGTAAAATGATTAATAAGGCAGTAGCAAACGGTTTAATGGAAGGATATCCGAATAATACGTTTAAACCGAATAAACCCGTAACGAGAGCTGAAGCCTTCTCAATATTGGCAAAAGGAATAAATTGCCCTATGGATTTATGCCAAGCTAATGAAATATTGAACAAATACTGTGATGCAGACTCAGTTCCTGAATGGGCAAAAATATCCGTAGCAAAAGCAATACAATCAGGCGCATTAAATGATTCACCGAAACCTGATATGATAAATGCAAACAAAGATGCAAGCCGTGCAGAAATTGCAGCAATGCTGGAAAACATAAGAGTTTCACTCGGATACTCAAATGTTGATAAAGTTACTATGAACGACTGTGGCTGTACAGGAGGAGCTGCGTACATTGAACACGAAGAGAATATTCAACTTCCGACAATAGCAATGAACTTCAATGATGAAATTAATGCAAAATCTTCAAATGTAGGAGATAGATTTGCAGCAACAACCACAGAAGAAGTAACTATTAACGGACAAACATTCCCCTGCGGATCAACAGTTAGAGGCAAAATACTTGAAGTACAACGTTCAACAGGAAAATGTTCAGGCGGATTAAAATTATCGTTTGATTCTATTCAATATGAAAAATGTAAAGCAGACTTGCCGCAACAAGTTTTATCAGCGCAAGTTGACAAAACTAAAACACAAAACCCTGTAGCAAGATTAGTAACAATGCCATTCACTTGGGCAGGAAGTTTAGTAGGTATAGTCGGAAGAACTGTTGGCGGAGCAGTTGTTAACGCAGGTAACGCAGTAGAAAATGTTGTAGGCGGCGTAGGTATCGGAACAGGTGAAGTGTTCCAAGGTCAATTCAAAGCAGCAGGCAGAAGTTACGGAGATTCAATTAAAAATCTCGTAAAGGCACCTATTGACACAACAAGAACCGCATTATCAGGCACAATGGGATTATTCCAAACTACAGGCGATGAACTAACATATCTCGTAGATGCAAAAGGTTCAAGAATTTCATCAATCAACCCAAGAGAAAAAGTTACAGTCGCATTCGGTTGCAATCCAAAATATTAATAAATAATAAGGTTGCCAAAGCAATAGGCGGCAGTCGAATAAAATTCGACTGCCGCCTATCATTAATTTCATAATTTAAACATAAAAATACATTAAAGAGATGATAAATTGATAAAAAATTTTACTTAAACTGAAAAAGTGGTAAGAAGGGGTTAGTGATGAATACAATAAAGTCAGCAATGAATAAAATCAAGACTATACCTGCAAAACCTGATAATCCATATCCACAGGTGATTTCTTGGCTCTTTTCTTTATGCATAATGTTTTTATTTATCTATGTTTGTGAAATAACAGGAATGTAAAAAGACTGCTGACAAAATCAGCAGTCCTTATAATGTTTTCAAAAACAGAAATTAGTTTTTCCAATATTTGTCAAGCCATTTTGTCGGTTTAACATATCGAAAACCACCTTTTCCCCAGAAACCGTTATATGCTTGTTCTGGAGTAGGTCTTCCATGAAAAACAATAATTTTACTTTCCTCGGGATCTCGAGCAACTTGGAAATAATTAAGGGGAAAAGGTCTTAAACAACTACGTTTAAAACTTACGCACCATTTCTTATCCCAATATTTTAAAACTCCTTTATCCTTCATTTGATAAGACAGAAAAGCTTGTTCATTTTTAAAACGTTTTCTTATATCTTTGCCTTCTTTATAAAAGTTTTCAATGATGTCAGGATATTTGTTAACCTCAAATCTAAATACGGAAGAATTTCCGATAATATCGTTTTCAAAATCCCAATCCTTGATAATTAAAAAATCACCTTCTACTTCAAAAAACGCATCAATGTTATCTCTGATGACAATATCCAAATCCATAAACAATGCTTGACCTTGTAAATCAGCAAGTTTATCAGTAAATAAACCCAACTTTTTCCACGCTTTTTCCGGTAAACCATCATCATTTAATTCCGGTAAAGGACGAACTTCAATTCCGTCAAGCAACCCATCAGAATTGTCAGTAAAACAAACAAAACGGTGAGGAATTGTCAAATTCTTTTCAACCATTTTATAAAGTCTATTTACATATTCAGGTCCAAATTTTGTTCCCCATTTTATACAAATTACATTTTTATCCATTTTTTCTCCTGTTTTACTTTATTTTTGAATTTTAGACACATCGATATTATAAGTAATTGTGAACATCAATGCAAATCGGTAACATTATTTTGCTCAAATAATAATTTCATTTGAACAGCATTAGATTTTTTAAGCAATTTCTGAGTTTGAGAATCAGGAACTGCTCCTGCTTTTAGCAATATTTCAACGATATCAGAACGTTTTTGTTCAATTGCATAATTTAAGGGGGTTTTACCATAAGTAGTTTTATTTACATCTGCTTTATAATTTAGCAAAAGTTGAACCATCTCTGGATTTTTTTTGCGAATTGCTTCTCTTAAAAGACTATCACCGTCGACATCAGAATTGACTTTTGCACCATATTTCAATAACAAATGTAACGCTTCAATATTTTGCCTTAAAACAGCAAACATAGCAACAGGCTCCGAGAGATAAGTTGTATTTGGATCTGCACCATTAGCAAGCATTAATTCAAGGATTTCATTTTGTTTTTCTTGAACTGCTAAAAATATAACGGGCACAGATGCCGATTTTGTATTAACATCAAAACCGAGATTAATAAACGATTCAACGAGTCTTATATCACCTTTTATTATTGCATTGACAAAACAAGTTGTTCTAAATTTTGAATTTTGAAATTCGTCATTAGAAGATTTTACATTTTGCGGTTGTTCACGTACTTCCATATTTACCGCATTAATTGGATTTTCAGAAGCAAAAGCAGACAATGCTGTAAAAGCGAAAGTCAATATAAACGAACAAAAAATCTTTTTCATAATAATTCTCCATTTCTAAAAAAACCGCTTGAAAGCAAGCGGTTTAATAAAAAAATCAGATATCAACCTGAGCCATTAATTCATCAGAAATATCAAAATTAGAATAAACATTTTGAACATCGTCGTGGTCTTCAAGTTTTTCCATTAATCGCAAAATATTTTGAGCAATTTTAACATCTGTAATTTCAATTGAATTTTCCGGCAACCTTGTAAACTCAGCGGACTTAGGCTTAAATCCTGCCGCTTCAAGACCTTCAGAGCATGCTTGTAAATTTTCAAAAGTGGTAATGACTTGATACTCTTCTTCATCTTCTTTAACGTCATCAGCATTGCATTCGATAGCAGCTTCAAAAAGTTTATCAAAATCGACATCTTCTTTATCAAAAACGACAAGACCAACAGGCTTAAACATCCAGCCAACACAACCAGTTTCACCCAAATTGCCATTAAACTTAGTAAAGTAACTTCTAATATCACCGGCGGTTCTATTACGATTATCAGTCATAGCTTCTATAAAAATTGCCGCACCGCCTGCGCCATAGCCTTCGTATGTTATTTCTTCAAAATTATCTCCGCCTTGACCGCCGCCGCCTTTTTCAATAGCACGTTTAATGTTATCGTTCGGCAAACCTGCTGCTTTTGCCCTGTCAATAGCAGTCCTTAATCTAAAATTACCCGCAGGATCAGTACCACCGAGTCTTGCTGCAGTAATAATTTCTCTAGAAAATTTTTGAAAAGCAACGCCTCTTTGCGCATCAACCTTTGCTTTTTTGTTTTTAATATTTGCCCATTTTGAGTGTCCTGACATAAATTTCTCCAAGTTATATTGATATTTACACATTTTATTGTAATATAAAATTATGGAAAATAAAGATTATATTACAAATGCTCTTAAGTTTTTTAAAGAAGGTGACTATAAAAAATCGCTTGATGAATTTTATGCAGCATTAGGAGAAAATCCTGATGACAATGCTATTTTAAATAATATTGGTCTATGTTATACAAAACTTTCCGATGAAGATAAGGCGGAAGAATATTTTACAATGGCACTTAAGGACCATTCTGACTCAGTAGAAACATACATCAATTTATCGGATTTATATTATAGACAAAGAAGACTGGAAGAAGGCGCAAATCTTTTAGAAACGGCTGTTACTCTTTTGCCTGAGAATATAGTTCTTATGCACTATTTGGCAAGATTTTATATTGCAGACGTAAAATATGACTTAGCTTTTGATATTTTAAACAGAATACTTGAGATTTCCCCGGAGAATATAGATGCATATTGGGATTTAGGTAATTTAAGTTTTGAAACTGGAGATTATGAAAGTGCAGCGGCAGCATTTGAACACGTTTTAGAAAAGCGTGACGATAATGCAATATTCTTCTATAGAACAGGTCAAGCATACGAAATGACTGACAACATTGATAAGGCATTGTCAAATTATCTCAAAGCGATTGCAGCGGACAGATTTATGGCGCAACCGTACAAAAAAGCAGCCGTTATGTTTCTTGCGCAAGGTGACAAAGAGGGCGCAAAAGAATATCTTGAAGATTACATAAAATTTGACCTTCCTGACGAAGAGAAAGAAAATATCAAATCAATAATAGAGAATATCAGTAAATAACGATACCTGATTGACTGATTTATTTTAACCTCGTAATTTCAATAATTTAATAAGAAATGCGAGGTTATTTTATGCAGGTAAAAATTTACACGTTACGTTATTGTCCATTTTGCAAGAAAGCAAAAAACATATTACGAGAGAAAAATGTACAATTTGAAGAAATTGACGTAACAGACAATGAAGAAAATTTTACAAATTTATTAGCGGAAAAATACGGAATAGAGGGAGAAGTAACATTTCCGCAAATAATTATCAACAAAAAACGAGCAGGCGGTTGCTCAGATTTAGAAGAACTTATCGAAAAAAATGAACTAGACAAACTATTAAAAGAGGAATAAAAATGGGACTATTTTTTAACTATGATAACCCTGTTTGCAATGAGGGTGCTACACCTGTTGTTTTTTCGTACGACCCGTCAATAATATCATTAAAAGAACTTTTAATTTATGAACTTAGTCAAATGGCTTATTACGAAGAAAAGTTAAGGGAAATAGGTTATAACACGAAAAAAATTACAGATTTAATTATAAATTATGTAAATTTAACTGTAGTAAATTTAGATTTTCAAAAAGATGTCTTTTTAAATATTATTAAGAATCTTTATGATGAAGTTCAAAAACTTACGTTAACATATAAAGAAGAATGCAAACAAAAAGGAATACCTTTTGAACCTATTGTTGGAGAAAAGCTTTCTTTTGAAACGAAAAAAGAAGGTATTCAAGCACTAAAATTTGGAGAGAAACAAACAGTAAAAAAGAACACAACCGTTTCAAAGTTCAAAAAAGCTGCAAATGATATAGCAGTAATGTTAATTAGCAACGCTTGTCTTTGCATAACGGAAATAGAAAACTACGAGGAAGAAATAGGAGATGAAAAATATAAAATACCGAAGCTTTTGAAATCGATAAATTATGAAGATTTGACAGATAAAGAACTTAAAAATGTAATTATAGAATTTGCAAAAACGAATTATGAAATAATGAAAGAATTGAATCGAATCATATTAAAAAAATACGGGCCGATAGAAGAAACTGACGTAAAATTGGACATAAAGAAGGGTAAATGCATTTTAGTATCAGGACATTACTACAAAAATTTAGAAATGTTACTTGATGCAGTAAAAGACGAAGAAATAAATGTTTATACGCACAACGAAATGCTTTTCGCACATTCTTTTTCATTTTTTCACAAATACAAAAATTTGACAGGACACTATCAAAGGTCTCTAAATAATGTACAACTTGATTTTGCATCATTTCCGGGAGCAGTATTAATCACAAAGAATTCACATTTTCATTTTGATTTTATAAGAGGACGAGTGTTCACACCGGATAATAACCCTGCATACGGAATTACGAAAATCAGCGAAAATGACTTTACTCCATTAATAGAAGCAGCAAAAAAGGAAAAAGGTTTTAGCAAAGATATAACAATAGGAGAATTGACCGTAGGACACGATAAAAGGGCAACAGATAAAAAACTTCAAGAAATAATAGATAAATTTTATAGCGGAAGATATAAACATTTAATAATCATCGGTACAAATAATTACAACGTGCCACAAACGGAATACTTTGATAAATTGTTTGATAGAATACCAGAAGATTGTTTTGTAATATCATTTTCATACAACAGGAAACAAGAAAACATTTGGCATATAGGAACATTTTACGATATATCGTTGATTTATAATGTTTTTGACAAGTTAAAAGAACATGAAGATATTTTAAAGGAAAGAACAACCGTATTTATAACGCAATGTCACTTACAAACAATATCACATGCTCTTAATTTAAAAATAATAGGAGTTAAAAACATATATCTTAGCGAATGCTGTCCAAATGTAATAAATCCGACAATTTTTGACGGAATGAAAGACATATTCGGGATACAAAAAATAAGTGACTCAGCCGAAAATGACATAAAAGAAATTCTGAAAACGAACTAAAAAAGAGCCTTAACAAAGGCTCTTTTAATAATAGAAATAATATAAAATTAATCTAAAATTTCTTTGTATTCATCGACATTGTTAAACAAGTCATAATCAATTTCATTTTCATTATCCGCAATAACAGCAGCAACAGCAGCGTCAGAAGTAACATTCAAAACAGTTCTAATCATTTCCAAAATTCTATCAATAGCGAACAAGAATGCAAAACCTTCAACTAACTGTTGCGGAGTTAAGCCCAAGCCATTGAGGATTAAGGCGATAGTGATAAGCCCAGCCCCCGGAACACCTGCACAAGTACTGGAAGCAACAAAAGCAAAGAAAGCAACTTGAACAATTTGCATAGGTTCAAGAACAACGCCATAAGCCTGAGTTAAGAAGAGAACGGCAACTGTTTGAAACATCGCAGTACCATCCATGTTCAAAGTCGCACCCAAAGGGATAACGAAAGAACAAACTTTATGAGAGATTCCTCTTTTTTCACAACAAGCAATTGTTAACGGTAAAGTAGCAGAACTGCTTGCAGTACCGAAAGCAACCATCATAGCTTCAGTAATAGAAGAGAAGAAAATCGCAACAGGGACTTTACTAAAAGTGGAGATAAATATCGGATAAACGATACAAAGTTGAATTAACAAACCAGCCAAAAGCACCATGAAGTAACTTGAAATACTGGAGAAGATACCGACGCCGAAAGAAGAAACAGCAACGGCAGAAAGAGCAAATACACCGGGCGCTGCGAGATACATAATCCAATCAGTAACTTTCATGGTAGCAGCGAAAACCGATTCAAAGAAACCGACAATCGGTCTTGCAACCTCACCAACCTTAGCCAAAGCGATAGCGAATATAAGAGTAAAGATTAAAACAGGAACCATATCGCCTGTAGCAAGAGAGGTAATAGGATTTTGAGGAATCATATTAAGGAAAATATGAGCGAGATTTCCTTGTTGTTCCAATATAGCCGATTGAACAAGGGTTTGAGCGGAGATAGCAGAGTTTTGAGTAATATAAGACTGCGCCTCAAGTCCCGGCTTAAAGACCGTTGCAAGAATAGCTCCGATAGTAACGGCAGAAAAAGAAATAATAGCGTAATAGCCTACCATTTTTTTACCGAATTTACCCAACTGATTGCTGTCACCAATACTGGAAATACCGACAATAATTGCAGAACAAACCAAAGGAATGACAACCATCTGAATAAGTCTTATAAATAATTGACCTATCAAATCAAGAGCACTAATAATCGAAACGACTGTAGGATTTAAATCACCGGTAGGTGTTACTTTGTAAGTATGAAGAACGAACCCTAAAATAATACCGGCAATAAGACCTAAGAAAATATGGCCATTTCTTTTGATACCAAGCCCTAAAGCAATCAATATTTGCATGTGAAATTTCATGAAAAGTAATCCTTATATTATCTATGCAATAAATATTGTAGCCTGTTTTTTTTCAAATATCAAGAAGGAATTATTTTTTTACAAAAAATACGAAGATTTTTAAATATTTTGCCCAGAAAGATAATTTGTAATAGGATAGGAAGATAGAATACAGGATAAGAGAAATGGCATTAAAAGATAGACACTTTCACTTTATAGCGGCAGGCGGAGTAGGAATGAGTGCATTAGCGAAATTCTTACTGGAGAAAGGCTGCAAAGTTACAGGCTCGGATATAACAGAGAGCAAATATGTAAAAATGTTAAAAAGCATGGGAGCAGAAATAAAGATAGGGCAGAAAGCAGAAAACATTACTCCTTCTATGACAGTAGTCATAAGTTCGGCAATTTCAGAGGATAATCCGGAATTAAAAGAAGCCAGAAGACTTAATTTGGAAGTATTGCATCGTTCAGACATGCTTCAGTTGATTTCAAAAGACTTTTCAGACGATGAGAATGCGATTTTCTTTGGATTTTCAGGAACGCATGGAAAAACGACAACGAGCGGACTTTGTTCATATGTATTAAGCAAAGCCGGAAAGCACCCATCATATGCGGTAGGAGGATTTATCCCGGAGATAGGGAACAATTCGCAATTTGATTCTGATAAAATTTTTGTGGCAGAATTAGACGAATCTGACGGAACAATAGTGAAATACAAACCTGACGTTAATGTAATTAATAACTTGTCATATGACCACCCCGATTTTTATAAAAACGGAATGTCAGATATATATAAAACATTTAAGCGATATATAGAAAATACCAATGAAAATGCTGTTCTGATTGCAAATAACGACAGTGAAGGTTGTAAAGAATTTATCAAGCTCATGCCCGAAAGACGATTTATAACTTTTGGACTTAATAAAGCGGATTACCTGGCGAAAAATATTGAGTTTAGCGGATTTTCATCAAAGTTTGATATATATTATCAAAACAAATTCAAAGTTAAAATGGAATTATCGGTACCGGGAATACACAATGTATATAATGCGTTAGCGGTATATGCCGCATTAGATATAAAGGGATATTGTCCGGAAACCATGACAGAACATTTTAGAACGTTTACGGGCATGGGCAGGAGATTTCAGAAAGTAGCGGAATTTAACGGTGTAAAAGTTTACGATGATTATGCACACCACCCTGAAGAAATAGGAACGACACTACATAGTATTTCAACATACCGAGAAGGAAGAGTAGTTGCGATATTTCAACCTCACAGATTTACGAGATTAAAAAGTTTATGGAAAGATTTTCTAAACGTATTTAACACGGTTGATAAAATATATGTAACAGATGTTTATCATGCCTGTGAAGAGCCGATTGACGGAATAAATTCAGAAAATTTTGTAAAAGAATTGCAAAACGAAGACAAGACATATGTCGGGGGGGATATGCAAACAGTGGCGGAAAAAATTTATCCCGAATTAAAAGAAGGTGACCTTGTAATCACACTTGGAGCAGGAACGGTAACACAAATAGGCGGAATTTTAAAGAAATTAAGCGAGAACTAAAATGAGAATAGAAAAAGATTACGAACTTAAAAAGCATACCACATTTCAAATCGGAGGGAAGGCAAAGACAGTCTATTTCCCGAGTACTACGGAAGAGCTTGAGGAAACGTTAAAAGCAAATCCAAAAGTAATTGTACTGGGCAACGGCTCAGATGTATTAATTTCATCGGAAGGAATTGACGGAGAAGTTGTAATAACAACAGAAATAAACGATTATGCAATAAAGGGAGAAATAGTTTCCGCCGCTTGCGGAGTAAAAGCGCCGTTGTTATCGAGGGAAGTAGCGGAAAGAGGCTTATCAGGAATGGAATTTATGTTCTGCATACCGGGAACGGTGGGCGGAATGGTTTATATGAATGCATCAGCACACAGCCAATCAATTGAGGATATTTTTGTTTCTTGCAGAGTATTTGATGTTGAAAGAAAGAAAGTATTAACACTAACAAAAGAAGAAATGCAATTTGAATACAGACGGACGATACTTTCCGAGAAGAGGTATATTGTATTGAGTGCAGAATTTAAATTAAAACCGTCAACGGTAGAGGAAGTAAAAGCACTAATGCAGAGGAATGCTGAATTTAGGAAGCAAAAGCAACCATCACTTGCACTACCGAATGCAGGAAGTATATTTAAAAATCCGGAAAATGATTCAGCCGGAAGATTATTGGAGAAATCGGGGGTAAAATCAAAGATAATCGGTGGCGCTAAAGTTTGGGAAAACCACGCAAATTTCATAGTAAATATAGGATATGCGACATCGAACGATGTATTAAAACTTATGTATAAAATGTATAATGAGGTCAAAGTGCGATATACGATAGAACTTTACCCTGAGGTAAAATATATAGGAAACGCAAATAAGGAAGAACAAGAGATATGGCAAACAATGACAATGAACAGAAATTAAAATATGCTTTAGATACGAGAATAGCGGTATTATGCGGAGGAATGTCAAACGAAAGAGAAGTTTCTCTACGTTCTGGAAAGAATGTATTTGAGGCATTGCAAAGATTAGGATATAAGAACTCAATATTAATTGACGTAGATGAAGAAATAGCAGAAACATTGCACGAGAACGAAGTAGAGGTTGCATACAATGCTCTTCATGGGAAATACGGAGAAGATGGTTGCATACAGGGACTTTTAGAAATTTTAGGTATTGAATACACAGGTTGTGGAGTTTTTGCAAGTGCAGCTTGTATGAATAAAGCAACAACAAAAAACATTTTAAAAAACTTTGAAAATATACCGCTTATTAAATCGGTATTGATAAAAACAGGAGATGACGCAGAAGAAAAGGTAAAAGAATTAAAATTTCCTGTAATGCTTAAACCTGTCAGCGAAGGATCAAGCATAGGAATGTACAAAGTCAATACAAAGGAAGAATTTGCGGAAAATTATAAGAAATCAGCAGAAATAGGACAAGATGTACTTGTAGAAGAATTTTTGGAAGGAAAGTCATTAACAGTAGGTGTTTTAGATAAATATGAAGAAACCTTTGCAACAGAAATACTTGAACTTCGACCAAAAACGGAGTGGTATGATTACGAAGCCAAATATACGAAAGGAATGACAGAATTTATTCTTCCTGCCGAACTGACCGAAGAAATGACGGAAACAGTCAAAGATATCGCAGTAAAGGCTTGTAAAGCGTGTGGTTGCAGAGGAGTTAGCAGAATTGATTTTTTAGTTGCTAATGATACACCTTATGTATTGGAAATTAATACCAGCCCCGGAATGACTGACGTCAGCGATTTACCTGCACAAGCAGCAGCAATGGGAATTTCTTATGATGAATTGGTACTAACCATATTGAATAATGCAGGATTAAACAGATAATGACGGACGCAGAAAAGGGAAAAGAAACGCAGAAGAGAAAACTTGTACGCTCAAGTAAAATACTCTTATGTATAAGAGCATTGCTTATTGCGTTAATTCTTTTTAGCAGTTATAAAATTCTCTGTTCATCAAAGTGGTATTATCCACAAAAGATGTTTACATCAGTAAAAAATGGAAACATATCAATAGTAGGGGCGTACATTACAGCCCCGGAAAAAGTTCTAAAGATAATGAAACAGGTTGAGATACCGAAAAGACCGTTATATATGCTGGACGTAAAGGGATTTGAAGACAAAATATCAGAAATAAAGACCGTAAAGACAGTGCATATAAGGAGATATTGGTTTCCTGCGAGAATGGAAATAGTAATTGAAGATAAAATGCCGATACTGATGATAGCACCGAATCAAACAGCGAAACCGGCTGCATTTTTTGTAGAAGACGGAACGTTATTGGGAGCTGATTTACTGCCAAAAAACGAAAAGCTATATCCATTAAAGGTAATAACGACAGGCGAAAAAGATAATTTTGTAAAATGGGACATAGAAAAAATCAAATTTTTCATAAATTTGGCAGAAAAGGTGACACAATATTCAGGAGAAGATGTTGAATACATTGATTATAGACAGCCGAATAATATATATATCAAGATAAAATCGGTATTAATAGACATAGGAGAACCCAACGAAAATTTATATGAAAGATTGAAATCAATAAAGACGATACTGGCGAATATTGATAAAATAGACCAAAAGATTGAATATGTAGATTTAAGATGGGAAGTAACAAAATATATAAAAATAAAAGAAAAAAGGCAGTGGCAAAATGAAAGCAACAATAATCCAACTGAACACGAAATCGGCTGATATAGAAGAAAACAGCGAAAAGATTAAATATTATATAACGGAAGGAAATTCAGACGAATTAATTATATTTCCGACACTGGCGATAACAGGGATAAACTGTTGCGATTATTTTAAGAGTTCAGAATTTATAGATAAGCAAAATCGAGAAATTGAAGAGATAAGAGAACTATCGAAACACAGGGATATAATCATAGGAATTGCGGAAAAGGCAGAGGACGGATTATATAATTCAATAGCACTGCTTAGTAACGGCAAGAAAAAAATATTATGCAGGAAGAAAGATTTAACGGAGCACGAGAGAAAGTATTTCAAAGCCGGTAAAGGTACAGAAGATATAGAATATCATGGCAGGTTAATGACAGTAACTTTAGACAAAGTCAGAGAGTGCAAAACTGATATTTTATTGAATATGTACGCAGAAAATTTTCAAATGGATACATTTTTTAAAAGGAGAATTCAAAAAACATATCCTGAAATTCGAGTCAATCCGGTATGTTTAACAGGAACATACATTTATGACGGCAGGAGTTATTTTTCTACGAAACAAGGGAAAAAAATCGTAGAAGCGCCTGCTTTTGAAGAATGCAAAATTTGTTACGATGAAGAAAAAGAATATGAAGATATTTTAGAAAAAGACATCAACATATATGATGAAACCATTGAGGCAATGACATTTGCATTAAAAGATTTTTGCAAAAAGACAGGATTTAAAAAGATAGTACTAGGGTTGTCAGGAGGAATAGATTCGGCACTTACGGCAGCAATAGCATGCAGAGCAATCGGAAGTAAAAATGTAGTTGGAATTACAATGCCCAGTGAATATTCAAGTTCAGGAAGTGTTGAAGACAGTGTCGAACTTGCAAAGAATTTAGGAATGGAATGTAAAAATATACCAATAAAACCGTTATTTGAAACATTCATAGATAAAGTGCAAGGAGAAAAATGTAATGATTTAGCAGAGGAAAATTTACAATCCCGATTAAGAGGATTGATTTTAATGAACTACTCAAATCGTTACAACGCACTTTTGATGTCAACAGGCAACAAATCGGAAGTTGCAACAGGATATTGCACCCTATATGGTGACACTTGCGGAGGATTTAACGTACTTTCAGACATATATAAAACGGACGTATATAAGATTTCAGAACGGATAAACAAGGACAGAATTATAATTCCGATAAGCACGATGACCAAACCGCCATCAGCAGAACTTCGTCCAAATCAAAAGGATACGGATAGTTTACCTGAATACGATATTTTAGATAAGGTAATAAAACTATATTTTGAAGAAAATATAGATGCAGAGGAAATTTGTTATATGCTTCCAAACAAACCGGTAAAACAAATCATCAAAACTATATTGCGAGCGGAATTTAAAAGGAAGCAAATGACATCGGGAATTAAGCTTTCAAATCGCTCGTTTGTATGTGATATTGATTATCCTGCTGTCTGAAGTAAGAAAGAGAAAATATGAGAAAAGAAGAAATTAAGAAAATTTTTTGTACAGCAATAGCAATAGCAGCAATATACGGAAATGCAGATATACAAAGCAATACAGCATATGCATCGT
Source organism: uncultured Muribaculaceae bacterium (assembly GCA_964550875.1). Taxonomy (GTDB): domain Bacteria; phylum Cyanobacteriota; class Vampirovibrionia; order Gastranaerophilales; family Gastranaerophilaceae; genus RUG841. The sequence goes on from CAZKAS010000006.1 coordinate 52,977, forward strand.
TAATATTGCCGAGTTCAGCAGCAAAACAAATAACCGTAAATGGTTATGAACCGTCAGAATCAGGCTTTTATAAAGCGGCAAAGGACGGAAATGTAAGGGTATTGAGTTTATTTACGGAAGCGAACACCTATGTAAATATGAAAAATTCAAACGGAGAAACGCCGGTATATGTAGCGTCAGAGGCTGGAAAAGCCAAAGCCGTAAGATTTTTACTTTTTTGCGGAGCAGATATTAATGCAAGAAATGGGAATATGAAATCACCGTTAATGGCGGCGATTAAGGCAAAATCATACGAAACGGCACAAGTATTAATTGATGCAAATGCAAACCTAAAAGTAGCCGATGAGAATGGATTTACACCATTACATTATGCAGTAATATATAATCAAATAGGAATAACGCAATTAATTGCAACCCAATGGTGCGATATAGATGCACCGGATAATGAAGGAAACACGCCATTATTTTATGCAGCAGCGAAAGACATGGCAATATTGCAAACATTGATAAATGCAGGAGCTGATAAGAACGGCTTAAACGGAAAAAACCGCACTGCCTTACACAATGCAGTTTTAAAAAATAATGTTACAAATGTCAGATTACTTCTTGATAACGGAGTCAATGTTAATATTGAAGATATAGAGGGACATACACCAATTTTTTATGCCGAAAAAGGAAGTGACATTTATAATATGCTTTTAGAATCAGGGGCAAGAATTTCATATTAAACCCCTTTTTTCCAAACAGGGAGCAAAATCAACATACAGCAAATTGCAGCAGCAATCCAGAAGTATAGAGCACCCGACCAGCCAAAGTTATCAACGAAATAGCCGGTACCGATACCTGATAAAATAGCACCCAGATACCCAAACAAACCGCAAAAACCGGTTGCAGCCGAAGCAACTTTTTTTGAACCTGATTCAACTGCGCAAATACCACCGACAAACATTTGAGGACCGGCAGTAAAGAAACCGATACCGCCAATACAAACATAATCAATCATTGTATGCAATAAATCCGAACCTTTGTTTTCTAAGAGTCCAAATACGCAAAGAGCAAAGCCTAATAGAAAGAGCATTGTAACAGGCATTCTTTTTCCTTTAAAGATTTTATCCGAAAACACACCTGCAAGCAATGTACCGGCAATACCGAACAAAGGTAAAAAAGTTTGTTTTTGAGTAGCGACTTCAAGAGTATTTCCTTTAACATTATGTAAATATTTGATAATCCAATCTTCCGTACCGCAGCGGCAAATGTAAACGAAGGTAAAAGCAAAAGCAAGCAGCCACATTGTAGGATTTAAGAATACATACTTTTTCAAAATTTCAAAGAAAGAAAGTTTTGCTTCTTCATCTTCTTCTTCGGGAGTTTCATCTTTTTTACCTTCTTTAAAAAGTTCTACATCAGGTAAACCGATTGTAGTCGGCTTATCATGCATGTGAGTAGCGAGATAAACACAAACAAGCAAATTGACTATACCCGGGATAATGAAAGCAGATTGCCAACCGAAGCGAGGAATTAACCAACCTGCAAGCAAAAACGCAAAAGTAGTTCCTAATTGATGAGAAGTAGTCCAAAGTGACCAAACAGTACCTCTTTCTTTATTTGACCACCAAAAAGCCAAAGATTTTGCAATTCCGGGGAAACCCATAGATTGAAACCAGCCGTTAACCCCCCAGGAGAAAGCCATTGCAACCAATAAAAGAGGCTGACCTTGTATAGCAACATCTTTAGGAATACATACAGGACAAAGAGCGAACAAAATATTTGCAATTGACGAACAGAACAAAGCAGTAGTAATAAATTTTCTTGCATCAGCTTTATCCGCAACAACTCCGTTTATGAACTTTCCGAACATATATGCAAAGTATAACGCACTGCCAAGCAAACCCAATTGAAGATTAGAATACCCTAAATCAGTTTCAAGAGCAGGCAACGCAGTTGCAATATTTTTTCTTGTTAAGTGGAAAACAGTATATCCGATAAAACAAGAACTGAATATGTCAATTCTACCTTTTTTATATGCTTTTGCAACTTCTTCATCGTTCATTGTAACAGGAACGTCAGCAGGTGCTTTAAAATAATCTACAATTTTTTTAAACATAAATAAACTCCATAAATATAATAAATAGAATTATCACAAAAAAGCCCTCGAATGTCGAGGGCAAATGTATATTTGATTAATATTACTAAACACCTTTTCTTAACAGAGGTAAAAGTATTAGCATACAAGCGATTGCAGATGCAATCCAAAATATAAATGCACCGTTCCAACCGAATTGGTCAATAAAGTATCCTGTACCGGCGCCCGAAACAATAGCACCAATATAACCGGATAAACCACAGAAACCGGTAGCGGCAGACGCAACTTTTTTAGAACCTGATTCTACGGCACAAATGCCACCAACAAGCATTTGAGGGCCTGCAACGAAGAAACCCATACCCGCAAGACAAGCGACGTCAATTATATCGCCGAGTGCACCTTGAAAATGATTATGCATAATAACAAATACACTAACGGCAATACCGGCTAAGAATAAAAGGTTTACTGGAGTTCTATGACCTTTAAACAATTTATCGGAGAAGAAACCTGCCGAAATCGCACCCAAAATACCGAAGAACGCAAGTGAACCAAATTTAGAAGTAGCTTCAGCCATGTCATCACCACGTTCAACGAGGAACTTGATAATCCAATCTTCCGTGCCGTAACGGCAAATGTAAACAAATACATATGCAAATGCCAAAATCCACATAGTTTTGTTGAAGAATATATATTTTTTCAAAATATCAAAGTAAGAAAGTTTTGCTTCTTCATCTTCTTCTTCAGGAGTTGGAGCAGTACCTTCTCTGTATTCTTCAACTTCAGGAAGACCTTTTGTTTGAGGTTTATCGTGCATTTTAGCATAAGTAAAAATACACATTAAGAGGTTGATGACCCCCGGAATGATAAAAGCAGCTCTCCAACCAAACTTAACAATAACGAAACCGGCGAGCAACGCACCCAACATCGTACCGAATTGGTGAGAAGTCGACCATAAAGCCCATTTAGTACCTCTTTCCGTGTTTGAATACCAAAAAGCGAGAGCTTTAGCAATTCCGGGGAAGCCCATTGATTGGAACCAACCATTAATACCCCAACAAAGAGCCATGAAGATGAGTAAAACAGGCTGTCCGGCAGCATACCATTCAGGACTTATAAAATAAGGTCCTAAACCGAGTAAAATATTTGATAAAGCAGACATTAAAAGAGCAAAAGTCATAAATTTTTTTGCATCAGCTTTGTCCGCAATAATTCCATTAATAAATTTACCGAAAGCGTAAGTAAAATACAAAGAACTACCCAAAATACCCAATTGAAGGTTCGTATAGCCCAAATCATTTTGTATAGATGGAAGAGCAGGACCAATATTTTTCTTAGTCAAGTGAAAAACGGTATATCCGATAAAACATGCGGAAAAAACATCGATTCTATACTTTTTATACTGCTTATCAATAACCTCTTTCGGCTCGGTAACGGGCAAAATCGGAGGTGCTTTAAAATAATTTAAAAATCCTTTTATCATTACACATTTCCTTTAAATACCACTACATAAAGTTCATTATTTCACAAAATCATTAATATTTCAAATACATTTGCAAATAAAAATACAACATAATATAATAGTTAAAAATCTTTTCCGATAGAAATTTGCGATAATAATTTGTTTACGAATGAAGATAAATCTTTTAAGAACTTTCAAGAAGAGGAATACCTGTCATAACACTAAAAAGCAATAGAGATATTTATTTTAAAAATATCTTAACGTTAATAAACATCACTCCAACGAATTTTGGAGAAATAACAACAGAAATATTAAAATAACTAAATTTATAAAAGAATGAAATACTGTTTTGATATAAAAAGAATAAGAAAAATAATTACCCTCGTACTGTTTGTAATAATAGTTATATTGAGTGCAGAAGTTTTTTGCGTAACGAAAGAAATATCAACGATAATAGAAATTTGCATAAGCGAAAAGAAGAGTGCAAAAGAAATATTAACAGATATTAAATGGTATATTCCGTTCATGTATAAGACGAAGAGGGAATTTAACGATTTAAAACACGACTTTAGAGCACCAATTATAAAGGAAACAAATAAGGGGCAAATTATTTTGTCTGGTTGTTCATATGCATTTGGAAGTACATTAGCGGAAAAGGATTCACTGCATACAATATTGTCAGATGTAACGAACCGTACAGTAAGCAATATAAGCATTATAGGAGGCTCTCCAAGAGAAGCATTATATATACTTTCAAATCAGGAAATGATAAATAGGCATATAGAAAAAGGAAAAGATGTAGAATACTTTATATACATATCGCTAAAAGACCATACAGTACATTTATATAAAGATTCAAATCCAAACGTACCGCAATATAAAGCAGATAAGAATTATTCAAAAATAACATTTGTACACAATGACAGATTATATAAACACACATTTTTGTATAACGAGATAAAGAAATTAAAATACTCTTTAACGACAGAAGAAGAACAAAAGAAGTTAAGAAATTTATTTTTCATACAAATGAACGCAAAACTAAAGGAAGTGTTTCCAAACAGTAAGTTTGTTATCCTAAATTACGATACACAATCAGATGAAGAATTACTTTCATTAGAACGAGAAGGAATAAAAGTAATGACCCTAAAGGACTACAAAGACGACATAACATCTTCTGAATATATGACAAAACACATCAATCCGCACCCAAACAAACAAGCTTATGAAGAAACAGCAAAGATATTAAAAAGAGAATTAAAGTTGTAAATGTTTGGATTCAAGAAGTAATCGCAACACTAACGCCTCAAGTATAATAAAATCA
>CAZKAS010000007.1:0-57592 GCA_964550875.1 uncultured Muribaculaceae bacterium
TTACTCTTTTAAAGTAAAAATGTAACTAATTACTTAACATGTACAGCAGTGACAGTGAATGAGAAACTTTAATCATTTATCGTCATTGTGAACGAAGTGAATCAATCCGGTTATAATGCACGCTGATTACTCTTAAATTTTGGGTGCAAATTTTGCACCCAATTTTCTTTTTTTGAAAAAATTTTTAATAATTTTCTGCTTTTATTGAAAAATAGGATATTGGGTGTTCACAAACAGGGCAACACTCAGGTGCTTTTTTGCCTATATGTACATGTCCGCATTTTTCGCAGACCCATACAAAATCTTCACACCTTTCAAAAACTTTTCCGTTTTCGATATTTTCATACAATTTTTTGTATCTTTCTTCGTGAGTTTTTTCAATTTTTGCCACCAATTCAAACAAACAGGCTATTTTATCAAAGCCTTCTTCTTTTGCTTCTTTTGCAAATCTTTTATACATATCTGTCCACTCATAATTTTCGCTTTCTGCTGCATCTTTAAGATTATCTAAAGTATCATTGATTTTCTCTCCATTTAGAAGTTTAAACCAAATTTTTGCGTGTTCTTTTTCGTTATTGGCTGTTTCTTCAAAAATTTTTTGAATTTGTATGTATCCGTCTTTTTCTGCTTTATTTGCAAAATAAGTATATTTATTTCTTGCTTTTGATTCTCCTGCAAATGCTTCCCATAAATTTTTTTCAGTTTTTGAACCTTTTAAATTCATTCTTTTCTCCTTTTTTTTGGTGTTAAGGGCAAAATTTTACCACAACGTCATAATTAATCGTAACAAAGCATTTGTCATTGATATACTGAATAACTTTTAAGGCTATTTTAGAAGTTAATTATTTTAGGACTTTTCACGCAAAATAAAACAGTGTCATTAGTCTGTTCGGTTTAAAGTATTTTGTTTTTATTGTTTCTAAAATCTTACTAGTTTATCAAATAAAAAACTATAACACTTGCAGCAAAAGTTATCATATTTGCAAAAAGAGTGAAGACAAAAAGTTTCAAGCCCTCTTTAAATTTTGGTTGTAAGAATGCGTAATAAGCGGCAAATTCAACCAAAACAACCGCTAATTCTCCTAAAAGAATAACGTAGTTGCCAACTTTTGGGAAAAATGATAAAGAAACATTCAAAACGATATTTGTAACAATATTTATTGCAAAAACAAACGGAAGAAAGCCTTTCTTTTTATATCCCAAAAGCCAAAAGAAAAAGGTTTCTATAATTGCCGTAGCAAGTGCAGTTGCGGCAAATGAACCGATATAGTTTAATGTCAGCGGAATGTAGTAGTGTACAAATTTTTCCATTATTTCATATACTCTTCTATTGTTTTGTAGTCTAAATCAGGATTTATAAGTTTGTATTCCCAAGCTCTGAGGTATTCTCGAATTGTGTCCGTACAAGTAAAACAAGGGATTTTATATATTACGGATAATTTTCTCAATTTGAAATCGGGAGCATTTAAATTTCCGTCTTTTTCAGGTAAATTATATATCATTTTTATTTCACCTGATTTGATTTTTTGTTCAATTTTTTCAATATCAGCTTTATCTGCAAATTCAACATTAATGCCTTTTTCGGTATAATATTTCAGATTGCACTTTCCTGTAATTATGTCAAAACCAAGTGATTGTAATTTTCTTATTACCGATACGCTTTCTTCCAAGTCTTTTTCTCTTATTGAAACAAAAACTTTCCCTTTTTCAACAAAAGGAGTTCCTGAAGCAATAAAGGCTTTAATCAGTGCTTTTTCATAGCAATTATCAATTCCCAATACCTCTCCGGTTGATTTCATTTCCGCATTCAGTGCAATATCGACATCGGTTAATTTTTGGAAAGAAAAAACAGGAGCTTTAACGGCAACCAAGTTCGTTTTTGGCAATAATCCGCAAGAATATCCTTGTTTTTTCAAACTTTGAGCAAACATAATATTAACGGCAATTTTTACCATTGGTGTTTTTGTAACTTTGCTCATCATCGGCACCGTTCTTGAAGCTCTTGGGTTAACTTCTATGACATAGACATCTTCATCTTTCGCTATAAACTGTATATTCATTAATCCGATGATACGCAAAGCTCTTGCAATTTTTTTAGAAAAATCCAATGCTTTATTTATTACAGTTTGAGAGAGTGTTTGCGGGGGATAAACGCAGAAACTGTCGCCAGAGTGAATGCCTGAACGCTCGATATGTTCCATAATTCCGGGTATCAAAATGTCATTTTTATCACAAATAACATCAACTTCAAATTCTTTTCCCTCAATGTATTGGTCAACAGCAACAGGATATTCGGGAGAAATTTGAACGGCTTCTCTCATGTATTCAATTAATTCTTTGTCGTTAAAAACAACTTTCATGGCACGGCCGCCCGTGACGTAAGATGGTCTTAACAGAACAGGATATCCTATTTTTGATGAGGCTTTTAATGCTTCTTCTATTTTTGTGACGGCAATACTTTTGGGTTGTTTAATTCTCAATTCCGACAACAGCATTTCAAATCGTTTTCTGTCTTCTGCAACATTTATTGATTCCACTGATGTTCCCAAAATAGGAATTCCTCTTTTAGATAGTTTTGGTGCAAGATTAAGAGCTGTTTGTCCTCCAAATTGTAAGATAACACCTTTGGGTAATTCTTGCCTCAAAACATTGCTGACATCTTCAATAAATAATGGTTCAAAATACAGTTTGTCCGCAATATCAAAGTCTGTACTGACTGTTTCAGGATTATTATTAATAATAATTGACTCACAATTGTTTTCTTTTATTCCTTGAATTGCGTGAACCGAACAGTAATCAAATTCTATTCCCTGACCTATTCTTACCGGTCCTGAACCGATTACTATAACTTTTTCATCATTTGATATAATATTTTCGTCGTCTTCTTCGTAAGTTGAATAATAGTAAGGAGTTTGCGCTTCAAATTCAGCTGCACAAGTGTCAACTATTTTATGAACGGGATAAATGTTATGCGCTCGTCTTAATGTATCAATAATAAATTTTGGCTTCCCTGTAAGATGACTTATTTCTTCATCTGTAAATCCCATAGATTCGGCAATTTTTAACAATTCGACAGAAAAATTTTCTGTGCGAAGTTTTTGTTCTGTTTTGATTATATTTTGAAATTTGTATAAAAACCATTTGTCAATTTGTGTCAGATTATGCAATTCTTCAATTGAAAAATCTTTCCTCAATGCCGCAGAAACGGAATAAATTCTTTCGTCATCTGCTATTTTCAGTTTTTGGGTAAGTTGTTCCCTGTTCATTTTTTCATGTTTTTCACTTCTGAAACCGACAACTGAACCTTCAAGACAAACCAATGCTTTTAAAAAGGCACTTTCAAAAGAACGGTCAATAGCCATAACTTCTCCTGTTGCTTTCATTTGAGTACCTAATTTTCTGTTTGCGTAACCGAATTTATCAAAAGGCCATTTTGGAATTTTTACGACAACATAATCAATGGTCGGTTCAAAAGATGCTTTTGTTTTTCCCGTAACATAATTGGGAATTTCGTGTAATTGCAAGCCTATTGCTATTTTTGCCGTAACTTTTGCAATAGGGTAGCCTGCTGCTTTTGAAGCAAGTGCAGATGAACGGCTGACTCTGGGGTTTACTTCAATAACAACGTATTTTTTTGTTATCGGATTAAGTGAAAATTGAACGTTGCAACCGCCTTCAATTTTTAATGCCCGAATAATTTTTAAAGATGCAGAACGTAGTTTTTGATAGTCTTTATCTGTCAATGTCTGAGCAGGTGCAACAACAATACTGTCGCCAGTATGAATACCTACAGGGTCAACATTTTCCATTGAACAAATCGTAATTGCAGTGTCATTACCGTCACGCATTACTTCAAATTCTATTTCTTTGTCACCGAGAAGGGATTCTTCCAGTAAAACTTGGTTTATAGGGCTGGCGGTAAGTCCCTGATATACTATTGCTTTCAATTCTTCTTCGCTGTTTGCAATTCCTCCGCCTGTTCCTGCAAGAGTATATGCCGGACGAATAATAATCGGATAACCAATTTCTTTAGCAAATTTAATTGAATCTTCTATATTGTTTACAATCTCACTTTTTGCAATCGGTTCCCCAATTTCTGACATCAAATCTTTAAAACTTTTTCTGTCCTCTGCTTTTTGAATTGCTTCAATTGATGTCCCTAAAACTCGCACTTTGTATTTGTCTAAAATACCTTTATTGTACGCTTCCGTAACTAAATTTAGTCCTGTTTGACCTCCTATCGTTGCTAAAATTCCGTCAGGACGTTCCCTTTCAATAATGTATTCCAACGAGTTTATATCTAACGGTTGTATGTAAACTTTGTCCGCTACATCATCATCTGTCATAATCGTTGCAGGATTGCTGTTTAAAAGAATTGTTTCAATACCTTCTTCCCTCAATGATTTACAAGCTTGCGTGCCTGCATAATCAAATTCTGCCGCCTGACCGATTATAATCGGCCCGGAACCTATAACTATGACTTTCTTTATCGATAAATCTTTAGGCATGAGATTTCTCCCGACTGACAGATTTTACCCAATTTTTAAAAATTTCTTTTGCATCTTCCGGCCCCGGAGTTGCTTCAGGGTGAAATTGTACACAAATTATCTTTTGAGATTGGTCGCAAAATCCTTCAATGGTGCCGTCGTTAATGTTTCTATGCGTTATAACGGTTGTCTTTGGCAATAAATTTTCATCAACTGCATAACCGTGATTTTGTGATGTAATAAATACTTTTCCTGTTTTAATGTCAATAACAGGGTGATTTGCCCCTCTATGTCCGAATTTGAGTTTATACGTATCTCCCCCGATAGCAAGTGCTGCAAGTTGATGTCCAAGACAAATTCCAAAAATAGGTATTTTACCGATTAAATTTTTTATGGTTTCAATGTTAACATCTTTAGGGTTTCCCGCTCCGTTTGATAACATTACCGCATCAAAATTTTCCTTTAAAATTGTTTCTGCCGGAACATCATAAGGATAAACGGTGACATCTGCTCCGGCTTCTTGTAATTGCCTTGCAATGCTTGTTTTTACTCCATAATCAATAAGTGCAAAATCGGCAATTTTTTTGCCGATTGCCGAAAATTTTTCAATATCTTTTGTACTTGAAAGTGCAACAACATTCTTTGGACTTTTGTATTCCGCAAGCAATCTGAGATGTTTTTCCGTTATTTCTTCCGTTGTAATCAAACAATTTAATGTTCCCGATGCTCGGATAATTTTTGTGATTTTCCTTGTATCAACATTTGTCAGACATAAAATATTGTTAGTCAAAAGATAATCAGAAAGTGAAATTTCACCTTTTAAAGGTGTTTCGGAATTTTCTTTAATAATGAATGCGCTGACTTGAATTTTGTTTGAAACGGCAAATTCTTTTTCTATACCGTAATTCCCAATTAAAGGATAAGTCATAACGACAATTTGAGATGCATAAGAAGGATCAGTTAAAATTTCTTGATATCCTGTCATTGCCGTATTAAATACTAACTCTCCCAAAACAGTTTTATCGTTAAGGTTGGCTTCAGCATCTAAAATTATGCCGTTTTCCAATAAAATTTTTGCTTTGCTCATTAATTTCTCCAACTCTTAACATTTGAATTATACAATAATTTTACCAATTTTCAAAAGTATAAATTAAAATAATGTGTTAAGTTGAAAAATCCCTAAATATTTTTAATATTTCCATTTTTGTAATAAAATATTTTCATAAATTTTGAAGGAAAAAACAATGTCTAAAAAACCAATTGTAGCAATAATAGGCAGACCGAATGTCGGAAAATCTACGTTTGTAAACAGGCTTATCGGCGCAAGACAGTCAATTGTTGACGATGCCCCCGGTGTTACTCGTGACAGAAAATATTTTGATGTTCAATGGCTTGATAAGATTTTTACGGTAATTGATACTGGCGGTATTGTTCCGTCTGATGAAGAAGATATTCCCGTAAATATTTTTGCTCAGGCTAAAATCGCCTGTGAAGAAGCAGACAAAATTATATTCATGACCGACGGAAAAGACGGAGTTACTCCGATTGATGAAGATATTGCAAATATCTTGAGAAGAAGTAACAAGCCAATTTATCTTGCAGTAAACAAAATTGACTCAATTGAAAGAAATGCTTATGCCGCAGAATTTTATTCCTTATCTTTGGGAGAACCTTATCCGATTTCCGCACTTCACGGCTCAGGCGGAGTTGGTGACCTTTTAGATGCGGTAACGGCTGATTTTGAAACCCCAACCGAAGATGAAGAAGTTGAAAATCGTCCCGTCAGAATTGCTATCGTCGGAAAACCTAATGCGGGTAAATCTTCTATCGTGAATGCCCTTTTGGGAAAAGACAGGTGTATTGTTTCTGATGTATCAGGAACAACCAGAGATACAATCGACTCAATAGTTCGTTATGAAAAAGAAGATTTCGTTTTAGTTGATACTGCAGGCATCAGAAAAAAAGCAAAAGTTGATTGGGGTGTCGAAAAATTTGCGGTGACAAGAGCCATAAAAGCAATCAGAGATTGTGATGTGGCTGTTTTGGTAATTGATGCAACCGACGGTATGACCGATCAAGACAAAAAAATTGCGTCTATCATAATTGAAGCCGGAAAAGGTATGATTGTTGCAATTAACAAATGGGATTTGGTCGAAAATAAACAGTCTTCAACAATTAACAAGTTTGAACAGGAAATTGAAAAAGATGCCCCATTTTTACATTATGTTCCCAAAATTTTTATCAGTGCGGTTACAAAACAACGTCTTGTAAGTATTTACAAAGAAACAAAAAAAGTTTGGGAACAATGTACAAAGAAAGTTTCAACCAGTGTTCTTAATAAAGTAATTGCTGATGCATATGCAATGGTTCCACCGGATACCGTTAAAAACAAACGTTTGAAAATATACTATACAACACAAATTAAAGTCGCTCCTCCGTCCTTTGCTCTTTTTGTCAACAAAGAAGAATTACTTAAGGATAGTTACAAGCGTTATATTGAAAATCGTATGAGAGAAGCGTTTGGTTTCTTTGGAACTCCCATAAGACTTGCAGTAAGAGAAAAAGGAGATAAGGAAAGATGATGATAACCTTAATCATAAAAGTTGTATTTGCGGCAATTATTGCGTATCTAATCGGCTCAATACCGACAGGGTATTTAATCGTAAAATCAGCGACAGGACAAGACATTCGTCAAGTTGGAAGCGGTTCTACCGGAGCAACAAACGTAAAACGTGTAATGGGTAAAAAATGGTTCTTTATCGTTTTATTGCTAGATGCTCTAAAAGGTGCAATTCCTGTAATGATTGCTAATTTTGTACCTTATTTGCATTCAAATTCAGGTCTTACTGCCGTTGTTGCGGCTGCGTGCGTACTACTTGGTCACAGTAAGTCGATTTATTTAGGCTTTACGGGAGGAAAATCCGTAGCTTCAGGTGTTGGAACAATTCTTGCTCTTTCTCCGATGGTTGGTATTTCAATTGCGGTTATTTGGGCAATTATTACTTATTCTTCAAAATATGTTTCATTGGGTTCAATCATCGCTCTTGCTCTTTCTCCGTTTTTAATGTTTTTGTTTAATCAACCGATAGCATATATTGTGTATTGCTTTATTGGAGCAATTTATGTAATTTATCTTCATAGGGAAAATATTAAAAGACTTCTTGCAGGTACTGAAAATAAGGTCAGATAAATGGGTTTGAAATATGTTCCTAAAGTAAAAGTTACCGATAAACATTCTCTTGCTGTTGTTTATACTCCGGGAGTTGCGGCGGCTTGCCTCAAAATTGTTGAAAATCAGGAAGCCTCGTTCGATTATACAAATCGTGAAAATACCGTCGGTGTTTTTGCTTTTGAATATGAAAAAGCTTTAAAACGAGCAGAATTTTTGAAAAATTCATTAAATATTGATGCCATTCCCTTTGAAATTAACACGACAAAAGCAGAAGATATAAAGATTGTTGTTGAAAATCTTGAACCGACTTTTGGTGCTGTGGATTTGAGTATTTTGGAGGAATTTGTAAAAAATATTTCTTTTAATGTGAAAATCCCTGTTTTGACAGGTATTACAGAAAATTTAAAAGAATTTTTTCTTTGTGTTTCCAAAAATTCTTTTATCCCTGATTTAAATAAGCTTACAGGAACATTGAGCGAACAGTCATTGACATTGAGAAAAATGTCAGGAGGCTCAATTGAAGCAGTTTATACAAAAGAACAGCATATAAAACCTATAGGTGTTATTACGGAAGGTTCTGCGGTTTTGGGTTTAGGGAATATAGGTGCCTATGCAGCACTTCCTGTTATGGAAGGTAAGTCCGTATTATTCTCTTCTTTGGCTGATTTGAGTGCAATTCCTGTTTGCATAAAAGAACAAACTCCTGAAATATTCATTAAAATTGTTGATTTAATTAAAAATTCTTTTTCTGCAATAAATCTTGAAGATATAACTGCTCCTAATTGTTTTGAAATAGAGAAAATTTTGAGCGAAAAGTTAGAAATTCCTGTTTTTCACGACGATGCTCACGGTACATCGGTTGTTGTAACGGCAGGTGTTATCAATGCTTTAAAAGTCGTCGGCAAAGATTTAAGCAAAATAAAAATTGTAATGTCAGGTGCGGGTGCGGCAGGCTGCACTATTGCTAAACTTTTGCTTGAAGCAGGTGCGAAAAATCTCATTGTCTGTGATAGAGAAGGAGCTTTGGCAAATGACAAAATTCATCAAAAACCAAACCATGCCGAAATGGCAAAATTGACTAATCCGAACAATGAAACAGGTTCTTTGAAAAAAGTTTTATGCGGTGCGGATTTGTTTATCGGTGTTTCTGCTCCAAATTTACTTGATGAACAAGATATAAAAAATATGGCAGATGATGCTGTTGTTTTCGCTCTTGCTAATCCTGTTCCCGAAATTATGCCTGAAATTGCCGAACAAGCAGGCGCAAGCGTTGTTTCAACAGGAAGAAGCGATTTTAAAAATCAAATTAACAATTGTCTTGCCTTCCCCGGAATATTTAAAGGTCTTTTGAAATATAAAATAAAAAAAATAACACAGTCTATGAAACTTAATTGCGCTATAGCTTTGGCAAAAACAGTCAGTGATAAGGATTTGTCTAAAGATTTTATTATTCCTGATGCTTTGGATTTGAAAGTTGTTGATGCAGTTGCTGAAGGTGTTAATCCAAATTAATGTTTTAATGTTGCGAAATGTAACAATTTTAAGACATGCTGAAATTGACCCCCCTCTAAATGTTTTTATATATATGTAAGGGATATACAAATATTGAGAGAGTTGTATATCATAATTGATAGAGGGACAGAGTATGGGTTTAGGTTTTTCATCATTTGGACATTTCACGATGGGTTCTGGAAGAAACAGTGCTTCTTTGAACAGAAACAATAACTCATCTGCAAATAATAACAGAAATTTTAATAATCATAATTCAGAAACGGCAGGCAGCTTGGCATTCAATGCTGAAACAGCAGGAAGTTTAGCATTCTTGGGTGAAAGTGCCGGTTCGTTGGCATTTGTGAATGGTGAAACGGCAGGCAGTTTGGCTTTTACCGGTGAGTCGGCAGGAAGTTTAGCGTTTACAGGCGAAAGCGCCGGTAGCGTTGCATTCCTCGGTGAAAGTGCGGGCAGTCTTGCTTCAGGTTCGTCTTCAGAAGGTGGTTTCTGCTCATTTGCTTAATGTGAATTGTGAGAGGGACGAAGTTAAAGTCCCTAAACAACTTTTATAAAAGAGGTTTTTTAACCTCTTTTTTGCGTTTTTGCTTATTTTTTTATTTTAAAAATTTGTTTGACATGTTAAAATGAACAGGAAAAGTTCTTTTATATATGGCGGTATTGTTATGAAAAAATTATCTTTAGCTTTTGTTTGGCATTTACATCAACCGAATTACAGAACACCTAATGATGATGTTATGTTAATGCCTTGGACAAGGTTAAATGCCGTTCAAACTTATTCGGGCATGTTAAGCTTTTTTGACAAATTTCCTAAATTGAAGCTAAATTTTGACATTTCTCCGACTCTTTTAGATTCTATCGAAGGTTATGCAAACGGACAAATAAGTGATATTCATTCAAATTTGACGCTTACTCAGGTTGAGGAACTTTCTTTTGATGATATGGAGTTTATTTTAAATTATTTTTTCGATTTAGATTACAATAAATACATTGCAAAATATCCTCGTTACGAAGATTTATATAAAAGACGTTTTTCAAAGGAAGAAATTGATGTTGATGAATTTTCGATGTCAGGTTATTCCGATATAATGACATTGTTTAATCTTGTTTGGTTCAGAGATGATCAAATTCAAGAGTATCCTGAAGTTGCGGAGATTGCAAAAAAAGGGAAACATTATACAAGCAAGCATAGAGAAATTCTTCTTGAGGCGCAAAAAGACATTATTAAAAAAATTATACCGACATTTAAAAAGTATTTTTCGGAAAAAAAGTTGGAAATCTTATCTTGTCCTTATCATCACCCAATTTTGCCGATAGTTTCCGATATGGATAATGCAAAAACGCCTAATCTTAGAATGCCTTTACCCGGAAGTGATATTAAAATGCCTGATTGTGCTCAGGCTCAAATTGAAATGGGTTTAAAACGAGTAGAAGAAGTTTTTGGTGTAAAGCCTAAAGGTATGTGGTTGCCTGAACAGGGTATAAGTCCTGAAATTGCTCAAATGATTGCAAATAGTGGTCTTGAGTGGACTATTTCCGATGAAACTGTTTTGTCCGGAACTATTAAAAAAGATATTGTCAGAGATTTTAAGGGTTTCCATCAAGATCCGTTTGATTTATGTCAAACTTATTCTTTAAATTTTGCAAACAACCTTAAAATTATTTTCAGAGATTCTGTTTTGCCTAATCTCATTTCCTTTGAATATCCGAATTACGATGCAAAAGTTGCGGCTCAGGACCTTTACGACAGAATTAAGGTCGTTTATTCAAAATTTATCAATGCGCCTTTTGAAAATCATTTGTTGACTATTGCTATGGACGGTGAAAATGCTTGGCATAATTATCCTGACGGCGGAAGAGAATTTTTAAATGAACTATATTCTTTAATTGAGAATGATGAAACTTTGGAAACAGTTTTATTGAGTGATTATATTGAAAATGTTGATTATGTTCAAAAATTGGATACGATAAAATCCGGTTCCGGAGTCAACAGTGATTTCAGATTTTGGACGGCTGAGCCAATTAAAAATATGGCTTGGCGTTATCTTTTCAATACTTATGAAGATTTACAAAAAGTTGCATCTGAGCGTGGAATGGAAGATATCGGTGTTCAAAATGCTTATAATCATTTATATACCGCTCAAGGAAGTGATTGGTTTTGGTGGTTTGGAGAGCCAAATGATTCGGGACAAGACCATTTGTTCGATTTCTTATTCAGAGAGCATTTAAAAGCAGTATATTCATCGTTGGATTTGCCTGTCCCCGAGCATCTTGATAAACCGCTTGAGTCTTTCTCCGGCAAGCCTTCAAGAATACCTAAAGGGCTAATTTCTCCCTCTATAAACGGTAAAAAAGATTATGATGATGATTGGAGAAATGCTGGTTGTATTGATATTTCTTCTTCTCCGTTAATGCAAGAAAATAAACTTTTTAACAAAATTTATTTTGGTTCTGATTATGATAACTTGTATTTGCTTTTTGATGTAAATCATTATGTTTACAACATCAGCGAAAAAGAAGAACCGATATATCAAGTGTATGTTTATATTAAAACTAATAAAGACGAATTTCAGGATACTGCACCTGTTCGTCCTTTAAATAAAAATGAAAACGTCTGTCAACTTATCAAAAGTGCTTACACTCACGAAATAAAAATAACATTTATGCAAGGTAAACTTTTTCCGTTGTTCTTTTCTAAAGCGATGAAAAATAATCTTTGGGTTATGGATAAAAATAATTCCGTAGAATGTGTTTATGATGATGTTATTGAATTGAAAATCCCGTTTGATGACTTGAATGTAAAACAGGGTGAAAAAATAGATTTCTTTATCATTAATGGTACTTACGGACGAGTTGAAGATATTTATCCTCAAGATTTATGGTTAACAATTAAACGTCCTGAGTAGTTTTAATTTTTGTCTATATTTATCTGACAAAAATATACCGATTATTTCCGCTAAGGATTGGTTGTTTTTTGCCGAAAATTTTACAGTGGCTGTTTTCTTGCTAAATTATCAGGTCGTGGATATTTTTTTGGAGTTGATTTGATTTTTTTAAATACTAAAAGACAACGTGATGTTTCTTCATTTTGGGAAACGTCTATTTTTTCAATAAATTTCAATCCTAAAATCTTTATAGCATTTTCTGCTGATTTTAATTCTTCGTCAGCGGTTTTTGCTTTATATGCCACGAAATAACCGTCTTTTTTTATGAAAGGTGCCGAATATTCCAAAATAACCGACAAATTTGCTACTGCACGGCTTGTAACTACTTCAAAATTTTCTTTTTCTTTGAACTCTTCAATCCTTGTACAGATTGGAAATAAATTTTGAAGATTTAATTTTTCTTTTGCAAGTTCAACGAATTTTATTTTTTTTGCAATAGAATCCAAAGCATAAACTTGAATATTTTTAAATTTTATTGCGATAGGAATTGACGGAAATCCTCCGCCTGTACCTATGTCAAGTATATTTTTCGGTATTCCGTATTTTTCAAAAAAATTTTCTATTGCAAGGCTGTCTGGAATATGTTTTTCGGCGAGCTTTTGCGTGTCATTCTTGCTCATCAAGTTTGTATGAGAATTATATTCTTCAAAAAGTTTTATAAATTCGTTGAAATTAGTCATTTTGCGTTTGAAACTCCGAAGCTATTCTTTCAAATGTTGCCGTTCCTAATTTTGTTTTCATATCATTAATTCTTACATCAATTTTTCTGACGTTTTCAGGATGCGGTTGTTTTAGCAGCAGAGCTTTTGCCAATAAATACGATTTAAGTGCATCTTTTGTTTGGTTTGATTGGTAGTAATAATCGCCGATTTGAATGTATGTTGATGCTGTATAAACATTATCGTTGAGTTTCTTTGCGGCATCTAATGCCTTAAATGAGTAATCCAGCGCAAAAGTGAGTGATTTTGTTTGATAAATTGTTGCCAATTTTGAGTATGCAAAATATAATCCGTCCCAATTTTCATGTTTTTCATCAATTTTTACCGAAAGTTCGTAATATTTTGCTGCTTTATCAGTTAGATTTTGTTCTTCAAAAATTCCTGCTATATTTGAATATGCAGATGAAATATAGGAGTTTGTTTCATAATCCGTTGACGTTTGTATGCATTGAGAATACATTTTAAATGCTTTTTCAACATTTCCTGCATCATCATACGCAAGTCCGAATTTGAAACATGTTTCACAAATTAGTTTTTTATCGTTAAGATTTAGTGCATAATTTAGTGCTTCGTTATAATAAACGCTCGCTCTTTCAATATTGAGATTGTTTGATTCAATTTCTGCGAGATTTAAAAGAACTCTTGTGTTGAAAGTAATATCATTCTTTTGGTTGGAATGTAAAATTGTTTCATACATTTCTTTGGCTTTATTGTGATTGTACGTTTCTGTATAAATTTCCGCCATATTGAACAGAGCTTTGTTTGCATTTGACGGGTTTATGTCGCAATAAAGTTTGTATGCAATTTCAAAACATTTTAGAGCTTCTTCATTATTTTGCATTTTCCTGTGACAAAATGCCGTTTGCATCATAATAATCGGTTTAGCTTCCGTATAACCTGCTGATTCGGTCATACTGTAGGCTTTGTTGTAAATTTTTAATGCGTTCTCAAAATCAAATTCCTGTTCCGCAATACTTGCTTCATTCATCACTGTTGCCAATGTCTCAACAGGTTGTTGAGGTTCTTCTCGTTGAATGCTATTTTGCGTTTGATTAAATTGTGCTTGCTTTACAATTTGTGAAGACGTTTGTCGAATTTGTTTTCTGGGGTCAAAATTATAAGGCGGATTTTCTCGGTCATCTCTTATAAGTTCTGCATTTGGCACTTTTAGGTTAAGTTGATTTAACAGCTTCAACTCTTCGTTTGAAAGTTCAAAATTTTTCGCTCTTAAATTATTATTTATTCTTGTCGCTAAACCTCTGGGTGCAGGTTTAACAAACCTTTTCGTTTGTTGCTTATTTCCGACTGAAGATTCTGAAAAATTCCAGTCGCTTTTTATACTGTTAGAATAACTTAAATAGTTATAATCTAAACTGTTTTGTTTCGACGGTGTCCGGACTTCGATGGCTTTTGATGCTTGTTCCTTATGAAATGCAGCTTCTCGTCGCATTGTACTTCTTGATATTATCAAGTCACGCTCTGAGGGTTTTTTGGGTAATTGAGATTCATACAACTCCGCTAAATATGTGTTGATGTCTTTAAATGTTTGCGGATTTATTGTTTCTGATACGGTGTTCTTCACATAATCTTTTAGGTAAATATTTATTCCCTCTCTGCAAAGTAACATTCTCTCTTCCAAATATGCAAGTTCATCAGGTGTTGAGAGTTTTTGCTCTATCAAAAAGTTTTCGCTGACACCTGTTCGTATCAAAGTTAAAAACCATAATGTTTTGAAAAATCTTTCAGGAATAAGCGTTAAGACTTTTGATATAAGAAAATCAAAAATTGTTTTCTTTTTCTTTGAGTAATCATTATAAACACTTTTTAAATTCAAATTTAACAATTTTATGACATTTATTAGTAATGAAATGTAGAGGAAATGCCCTTTTGTCGCTGTAAATGCATTTTCATACGTTTCCTCATCTGCGGTTATTTCATTTTTGTTTAATAACTCTATAAATTCTTCTTTTCCGCAAAGTTTAATAATTGCATAATTTTGATTGTTTTCTCCTGATAAATCATTGCTTGCAAGGTTTCTGGACGTTACAACAACTTTTATTCTGTCTATTTGAGAAATATGTTTTATGAAATTTGATATTTCTGCGTGAAGAGGATATTTTTCTGCATTGACCGAGTCAAAAATAAATAATAATGGTTTATTAATCCCTTTTAAATAAGCATTAATTCTATCCGTAAAACTTGTTGAATCTACTTTGGGTAATACTATTTTGCGTTGATTATGATAATTTACAAAATCTGTATGAATTGAAAGTAAAACGTCGTCTAAATTTGTTGATTCAAAACAATTTATTCTGAAACAAAGAACTTCTGTGTTTGTAATTTTGGGTAAAATATTTACCATTGTCGATTTTCCGCTTCCCATAAAACCATGAAGAACAAAAAAACCGGCATTTGAATTTATGAAATTTACAAGTTTTAAAAATGTTTCAAAATCATGTCCGATAACTTCTTCTGCTTGCATGGAAAGTTCTTCAGATAAAATACTTTTTAGCCCGTCCAAAGTTAATCCTCGTGAAAATACAAAACTGCCTATACCTGATATTCCTGCAGGGCCGTTTAATATATTTTCAATTTTTTCGGATAAAAATTTGTATGCCATACTTATATATTACAATAATTTCTTAACTATTTAAACACGAAAATAAAAAAGACCGACTATTCGGTCTAAATTCACACACTTTTAATATACAATTTTGTTAGGTACCGCTTCAGTACCGTCTTCTGTTTTTCACCTTTACACATGAGGTCGCCTCACATCTTGCGAGGAAACTGTTTGGGACTTTTCGTCCGCACTTATATAAAGTCTTTTTTTGCATGAAAATTGCTTATTCTTTTGTAAATATATGAATTTTTGTAAACTATTGTTTTAAGAAATACAAAATGATAGACTTATTATATTGAAAGGACGGTTCTTTATGACAAAAAAATTAAAAATCGGTTTTGGTTGCGATCATGGAGGAATTAATTTAAAAAATAAATTAATTGAAATTTTTAAAGATGAATATGAATTTACGGATTATGGAACATATTCTTCCGAGTCGGTTGATTATCCTGTTTATGCAAAAAAAGTTGCAGATGCCGTAGTTTCGGGGGAAGTTGACAGAGGTATTATTTGTTGCGGTTCCGGTATTGGTGTTTCTATTGCTGCCAATAAAGTTAAGGGTATAAGAGCCGTAGTTTGCTCGGATACTACTTCTGCAAGATATTCAAGGCTTCATAATGATGCTAATGTTCTTTGTATGGGTGAAAGAATTATTGGGGCTTTGACTGCGGAAGATATTTGCAGGATTTGGCTTGATACGGAGTTTGAGGGCGGACGCCATCAACGACGTGTTGACATGCTTAACAATATGTAGATATTTTTTTAAAGCAGGTGTTACAGCCTGCTTTTTTATTGTGTAAATTGTGCAAAAAAAAAAGCCCTTCTTTTGAAGGGCGTATTGGAATTTGTTGTTTTGTTTAAAATTTTTATGAATTATCCCCCGCTTTTTACACGACTTTTAAGAAATTTTCTTTTATCGGTTGCTTTTGGTTAATTTCAAAAAGTCTTTGCATTACTGATTTTACATTTGCTGCCTCGGGCATGAGTTTAATATATTTTTTATAATATCTTTTTGCCATGTTTAAATCGCCGAATTTATCAAAGCAAATGCCTATTCCTAAATATGCTCTGTGATAATTTTTGTCAATTTTTAAAATAGAACGAAAAACGTCAATTGCATCTTCAAAACGCTCAAGTTTCATTAAAAGCGTTGCTTTTTGAATGTATGCCTTCCTGCAATCGGGATTCGTTTCCGTGATTTTTCCGTAAATCATAATAGCCATTTCTTCTTCTTCCATAATTTCATGACAAACGGCTAATTGGATTTGTGTATCGGTATTTTGAGGGTCAAGTCGGATTGCTTCAATAATGCTTTTTGCCGCTTTGCAAAAAATACCTTTTGCCATATAGCAAATGCCTATTTCACTGAATAACTCAGCATCAAATGGTGTTATCTTTTTCGCTTTTTCAAATGCTTCAATCGCTTTATCATACTTTTTAAGTGCGTAATACGCTTTCCCTAAGCCTTTGTATGCTTCAGGATTGAGCCTTTTCATTAACACAGAGTTAAGATAATATTTCACCGCCTCAGTCGCATTATTCTCCGTGAAAAATGCCTCTGCTGCCGCCATACAATCTTCTGCACTAATTATTTGTTGATTTCCGCTTTTCAAAATCTACTCGCTTTCCGAATTGACATTATAATTGTAATTTTTGTTTTAAAAATGGGTATCAATCTGTGGGCGTAAAAAATCTAAGCTCTCAGGTCTATATTTTTCAAGATAAAATGTTGACAATGAACTTTGCTGACGTTAAAATTCATGTACAGGGTGCTTTTGCACTAATGTTAGATAGGTACGTCGTTTTAAATCCTTGAAAAAGGTACGACTGCTTCAATTGAAAGGATACAGAATATGTACGCAATCGTAGAAACCGGTGGAAAACAGTATCAAATGGAAGAAGGTCGTTACGTTGATATCGAACTTCTTGAAGATGCTCCGGAATCAAAAGTTGTTTTCAAACAAGTTGTTATGCTTGTAAACGGTAAAAAGTCAAAGGTCGGTCAACCGTACGTTGAAAACGCAAGCGTTGAAGGTGTTGTTGTAAAACACGACAAAACTAAAAAAGTTTTGGTCTACAAACAAAGAGCTAAAAAAGGCTATCGTAAATTGCAAGGACATAGACAAGGCTTCACCAGAGTTATGATTAACAAAATCAGAACAAAAGCATCAGCTTCATCTGAAGAGTAAATTATAATTCACAACTATAAGGAGAATTAAAAATGGCACATAAAAAAGGTGTTGGTTCGTCCAAGAACGGCCGTGACAGTGAAAGTAAGCGTTTAGGCGTAAAAAAATTCGGTGGAGAACTTGTTAAGGCAGGTAACATCATCGTTCGCCAAAAAGGTACTAAAATTCACCCCGGTAACAACGTCGGTATCGGTTCAGACAATACTTTGTTTGCTACTATTGACGGTGTGGTGAAATTTGAACCTCACAGACGTGATAGAAAACAAGTTAGCGTATACGCTCAAGCGTAGTTTACATAATTTTGTTTTTAAAGCGAGGTAACCATTCGGTTACCTCGCTTCTTTTTTCCTAAAATATTAATTTTATAACAAAAATGAGGCTTTATGCCCCATTTTAATTCTTATGAAATAAATTCCTGCGAAAAATTATTCCTCAATTCGCATAAACTGATCTTCTGAAAGAACGTCTGCTACATATCCAAGACATGTATCCAACATTTCATTTAAACCTGCTTCAAGCTCAACGTTAAACAAAAAATCAGTTGAATTCATTTCCATATTATCTCCTTAATATCAATTTCTTCCCTCTCTTTATTTATCGACCATGCCCGAAATAAACTTTAATATCCTTTTTGAATTGTTAAGAAATGTTATGAGGTTTTGATTTGTAACTATGAAATTTTATTATTGCAATGAGGGCAGATAGTTGTATTTCTTTTAATATTATTCCCACAGACCGGACAAATTTTATAAACTTCGCCGATTTCCGGTTCAAAGTTCTTTTGTTTTTCTTCTGTATGTCGTTGAACATTTGTTTTTATCCGAAGATACAGGTTATATGCAAAAGCCAATATTATGATTGCAAAAATGATGTAATAAAGTTTCAATGCAAAAAACAGCCAACACAAAAATATGCTCCAAAGAAGGCAACCCAAACCGTTAATTTGTTTAAAGTAATACATTATGCACCAACCTTTTTAGGAGTTGAGATTGATGGCGGCTGAATATAGAGTGGTTTTGCTTTTGCCCAGTGATAGTCATTGTTTCCTTCCAACTTTTGTAAAACTGTGTGATACAAAAACTCACCCAATTCATAGTCATTTAATTCATAATTAATTGAGTCAATCCCTTTTGATTGCAAAAAATTATAGATTGAATTATCTGATATTACTGTGTAATCATCAGATTTTATTAACTCTTCCAATTCCTCTATTTGTATTGCCTTAGGTTCAATTACTGTCTGATTTTTATCGTAAGTTGCAACGTAAACTTTATGTTTTCTTGCATCAAGAACAGTTAATGTTTTTTTGTCGCTTTTATTAATTTTTGAAAGTATTTCCAGTGACGGAACAGGAACGACTTTTATATTTAATTGCTGTGCGGCAGTTCTTGCGATTACCGTACATATTCTTATGCCTGTAAAACTTCCAGGCCCTTCATTAATTCCAATTGCATCAATATCTTTTAATGTGATTTTTTGTGATTTTAAAAGATTTATTATCTCCGGAACAAGGTAAGCGCTATGATATTTTTCCTCATCAGAGGGAATTGATTTGCTGATTAAAATTTTGTTATTTTCTCCATATGTAATATATGTTTTATTTAAAGATGTATCAAATGTTAATATTTTCATTGTTTTTCGCCATTTTTTCGAGAATTAATTCTGACTTGTTTCCGATTGCATTAAAAGTCAATTCCCTTTCAGTATCTGTCAAATAAGTTATATTTACAATAAGTCTGTCGAACGGTAACTCTGTGTCGGGTGAAAATTCTGCCCATTCTACCATTGTCAAAATTTTACCTTCAGAATATTCTTCAAGCTCATCGGAAATAGTTGCAACACCTTCGCTTTCAAGTCTGTACAGGTCAAAATGATAAACAGGAATTTTACCGCTTTTATATTCATTTAAAATTACAAAACTTGGACTTGTAACTCTTTGTTTGACTTCAAGATATTTGCATACCAATTTTGTAAATGCTGTTTTTCCTGCACCTATATCTCCGTGAAGGCAAACAAATGCACCATCTTTTTCAATTGTTTTTGCAAACAATCTTGCTACTTTTTCTGTATCGTCAAGATTGTTGCAACGATAAGAGAGTGTCATCAGAATAAATCTCCCATTCCGAACGTGAAGGCTCCTTTGCTGTTGCCTCTGCCGACATTGGTAATCGGATAACCGTAATCTATGCTAAGCGGTCCAACTCCCGGAACAAATACTTTGATGCCAGCACCAAATGCAACACCATATCCCGGACGATTGTACATTTTGTCGGAAATTGTTGTGTCAAATAATTTACCTGCATCAAGGAATAATTCAAATTTGATATTATCCAAGAACTTCATTTGTTTAATTCTGTCTAAGAAGAATAATGGTGTATTCAATTCGATTGAACCCATTACATACGCATCACCCGTACCGATTGAACTCATCTTGTAACCTCTTACGGAATAAGGGCCACCAAGTCTGAATGCCATAACCTCAGGTACATCTCCATGTATTGCTCCGCCTGCACGACCTGTAATTGATAACGATGATTTAGTCATAACAGGGAAGTACTTTTTGAAACCTCCGGTTAACATTCCGTGTGTATCATCGGTATGCGACAAACCAAAATTTTCAGTAAATTTAAGGTTCGCAACTATACCATCTCTGGGGTTAACATCTCTATCTCTGGTATCATAAACCAATGATGGAGCCATTGACAAGAATGTACCGCCTCTAAGCTGTTTCGCACGTTCTGAAATAGGTATTCCGTGTGAGGCATACAAATTCGCCATTTGTCTGTAGTCACCTTCTTCAAGGTCGATATTTTCTATACCGAGTTTGAAGGATCCTGAAAGATTTTTAAATCTCTTAAATTGTCTTGATGCAACGGCTTCAACACCAAATCTCTTTTCTATTGCCAGCGGTACCTGATAACTTGCAAAGTCTTGCCAAAATGCTTTATACAGCATTGAAACGTCTGTTCCTCTAAATCTTGGATCAAAGAAACTTATATCTCCCTGCAAATTTGCTCTATCCAATGTCGAATCGTCTGATAAAAGTACACCTGTTCCTGCAAGGAAGTTTAAAGAAATTCTTTGTCCTCTTCCCAGAAAGTTATTTTCTACAAATCCTAATTGTCCAAAAAATCCTGTTGCTGTATCTAAGCCTGCACCTACACTTATTGTTGCAGTCCTTTGTTCGATAAGATTTATGGTAATATCGTAATAATTTGCATCATCACACTTTTCAATTGTTCTGTTTACATCTTTGAATGCTTGTGTGCCGTATAGTCTGATTAAATCTTCTCTGACCGTATTTTCGTTATATATTGTTCCGGGGACGGATAAAATATTTCTGTTTACAACGTAATCTTTTGTTTTGTCATTTCCTTCAAATTTGATAGTATTTATTATACCTTCTGAAATATGCATGTTTACACAACCGTCAGGATCATCTTGAACACTTTCCACCCGTGCCAATATATACCCTTTTGATGAATATAATTCTTCAACCTTTTCAACTGCTTGATTAAGTGTTGCTATATTCTGCGGTTGATTTTCCAACGGTGCTAATAATTCTGAAATCTCTCCGGCTGATATTACTGAATTTCCTGTTATTGTAAATTCTGTTATCGGACGATTTTCTTCAACATAAATCTTTAAAACTACATTGTCATTCTTATCTCTTACGGGAATTGCACGCATTCTTTCCGTAAACCAGCCAAGATTGTAAATTTCTGTTAGGGCTTTTTGGATTTTTTCCGGAGAATATACATCACCTACCTGCAAATTCATTGCATTTGTAATGTCGTTATTCTGAATAATCCTGTTCCCTTCGATTTTAATATCAGAAATAATTTGTTGTTTCGTTTTTTTTGTCGATTTTTGTTTTTTTGTTGTCGGCATGTCTGACAAATCAGGAAGCGGTGCATTCTGAAATGAGTCTGCTCCTTCGTTTTCTGTCGAAGGTACAGGCGGTTCAAAATCAACTGCCGATGCAGGCATTCCTTGTCCTGCAAACAATATCGAGATTATTAATATGTAATTTTTTATACTGTTTATAATATTTTTCATTAGTCTGTTGGTTTGTTTAATCGGATTATACCACAACCCTTCTATATTATAATTCATTTATAAAAAATAGACAAACATTTTATATCTTTAATTTTTTGTAATATTTTTTTTCGGTTATAATATTTCTTGTTTAGAACTTAGAGAAAAAAATGACGACTTTTTTAATAAAAACTTTTGGTTGTAAAACTAATCAGACAGAATCTGCTGTTATGTATGAAAAACTTATTAATGCCGGTTTTTCGGAAGCGCAAAATGTGCAAAATTGTGATTATTATATATTCAATTCTTGTGCGGTAACTTTTGAAGCCGAAAAAAAATTATTACAATCTATTAAATCAGTTAAACGGAAAAACAAATATGTTAAAATTATTCTAACCGGTTGCTATGCGCAACTTCACAAAGATGAAGAAAATTCTCTTTTTGATAAAATTTTTGGTATTTATGAAAAACCTGATGTCGTTGATGTTATAAAAAGTAATGATAAAATATTTGTTTCTGATATTACCAATCATCGGGATTTCCGTTATGAAAAACTTTCTAACTTTAATCGAACAAGAGCAACAATAAAAATTCAGGACGGCTGCAACAATCGTTGTTCATATTGTACAATTTGTATTGCAAGAGGTTTATCAAGAAGTTGCAAAGAAGAAGACGTTATTGAACAAATAAATCTGCTTACTCAAAACGGCTACAATGAAATAGTTTTGACGGGGATTCATATCGGGCAATGGGGTCTTGATTTTTCCCCTAAAAAATCTTTGCTTGACCTTTTAAAATTGATTGATAAAACTCAGGCAAAAACCATTCGTATCGGTTCTTTAGACCCCAATGAACTTACTGATGAATTGATTGATTTTCTTTCAAAATCAGATAAATTTTGTCCTCATTTTCATTTATCCTTACAATCTTTGTGTGACAAAACACTAAAAAATATGAACAGGCATTATAATTTTGAAAAAATTAAAAATGTTGTACTTAAACTAAACGATAAGTTTGAACGTGTCTTTTTGGGCTGCGATATAATTGTCGGTTTCCCGCAAGAATCTTTAGAGGATTTTAATTTAACACTTGAAAGACTTTCTGAACTTCCTCTTTCTCAAATACATGTTTTTCCTTATTCTATTCGTCCCAAAACAGTTGCTGCGGATATGTCAGGTCAAATTTTGCCTGCTGAAAAACATCGTAGAATGCTGTTAGTAAAAGATTTATCTCAAAAAAAACATTTGGATTTTTTGCAAAAGAATATCGGCGCTGAATACTTTGTAACAATAGAAAAAAATCCTGACAGAAAAACCGGTCTATATAAAGCAGTTACACCTAATTATATTAAAGTGTTTTTTGAAAATTCGGAAAAAATCAAGGATAAATTTGTAAAAATTAAACTCGATAAAGTCACTTTTGAGGACGAAAGTATGTTAGGACATATTGTCTGTTAAAACATTAAGATTGGTGCTTATTTCTCTTTTCTGAAATCACTGATAACTTTATAAAGAGAAGATGATTCCTGTACAGATACATTTCCTGTCGGGATAATTAAAATTTCAACAGTCGTTTCTCCTCCTGCGTATGCAATCGTTATTTTATCGCCCACTTTAAGTTGTTTTGCAGGTTTTGCAGGAAAACCGTTGACGGAAATTCTGCCCTGTTCGGATACATCATTCGCTACGGTTCTCCTTTTTATTAACCTTGATACCTTTAAAAACTTGTCAAGACGCATTATTTTACCTTTATGTCTTCAAGTTTATTCTGTGTCTTTGTGTTTTTTTCCAGTTGTTTTGCAATTTGAAATTCAATCGCTTGTAAACGTTCTTCATAAAGTTTGTTTTGATGTTCAAGATTTGTTATCTTATCTTCGTTCATCTTGTTTCTCGCTTCAAGAAGTCTTATTTTCTCATCAAGACCCGTAATTTTTGCGATTACGTCTTGAATTTTGTCATTTAATTCTTTAATTGCGTTTACACATGCCCAAAATATTTCTTCTCTGCTAATTTTTAAATATTTTGACAGTCCGTCTTGAAATACGCTGTTGGGAAATACTTTTTGTAAATCCTGCGCTATAACACCAACATGTGGTGTCTTTTTCTTATCGTTTTTGTATGTAAAGTTCTTTACTTTAAGTTGAGTTATTTCTTTCAATCCTGCCGTGCTGTCGCCTGAAATGTTTTTTAATCGAGCATCTGAAATAACAGTTGCAGGAACGGAAATATTTCCGGTCGTCAAATTCGCCGTAAGGTTTGCCAAGTCAGCTTTTGTAACTATCTGTGATTTTCCTTTGCTATTATTTATATACGCAGTTCCGTTAATTGTTAGTTCTTGTGCTTCCATATTTCCGTATATTAAAGCATTTGTGCCTGTATGCAATTCGTTTCCGATGTATAATTTGTTGCTACCATCTCCGGACGCAACCTTATAACCGATTGCTACGTTTCCTGAACCGGTCGTATTTCCTGAAATTGCCTCGTATCCGATTGCTGTATTTTTAGAACCGGAAGTATTGCTTAACAGAGCATGACTGCCATAAGCGGTGTTATATGAACCTGAGGTGTTTTTTTGCAATGTGTAGTGTCCCATCGCAGTATTTTCCGAACCTGTATTGGCACTTAACGCTGCAACACCTACGGCTGAATTATATGATCCTGATCCGTTGTTTATTGCTCTTGCGCCTATTGCAACATTCTCTACTCCGGTGGTATTGTTGGTTAATGTTGAATAACCTACTGCCGTATTATTGTTCCCTGTCGTGTTGTTTTGTAATGCTGTATATCCTATGGCACTATTGTTTGTTCCTGAGGTATTGTTTGTTAGGGCGGAAGAACCGATTGCTGTATTATTTGATGTAGTATTCTTGTTTAAAGCCAAAGCACCTACAGCTGTATTATTAGTTCCTGCAGTATTCGTTTCCAGTGCTTTACTTCCTATTGCTGTATTATTTACTGCCTCAAAATTATTAGCCAAAGCATAGAAGCCTAAAGCTGTATTATCTCCTCCTGTTTTGTTGGCTTGAAGTGCAAAATTTCCAACACCGGTATTTTGACTTCCGCTAACGTTTGAATATAAAGACTGGTAACCGATTGCTGTATTGTCTTTTCCGGAAGAGTTATGATGCAACGCTTCGCTTCCTATTGCTGTAGTGTTGTCAACTTGCGTTAAATATTCTCCGGATAGGACTTGATATCCTATAGCAACGTTATGCGCTCCTGTTTGGTTGTTTTGAAGATTGTTTATTCCGATTACTACGTTACTATGACCCGTTGTATTTGCTTTTGAGGTATTGTTCCCGATTACTACGTTACTATGACCCGTTGTATTCTGTTGCATTGCATAGTGCCCGATTGCCGTATTGTCTTTTACATCGGTAGATTCCGTAGCATCACCCATAAGAGTTGATGTTCCGATAGCAATATTTCCTGAGCCTAAAACATTTCTCATGCTGTTTGCGCCCACGGCGATATTTATGTCGCCGTTTGTCATATTCTTCATTGAATAAGTACCGACGGCAACGTTCCAAGCTCCGCTTGTTATGCTCTGCAACGACATTGCTCCCAATGCGGTATTCCCTATTCCTGTTAATTTCCTGTAACTGTTTGAGGTGTCTTTTTCTATTGCCTTTTTGGCTCCTGCCATTGAGTATTGACCAACCGCTGTATTGGCTGCACCTTCTGCATTTGCCCCAAGTTCACACCATTTTTCCGTATCATTCGGCAGGGCAACGTCTGCTGTTGCCTTTCTGACCGTCGTATCTAACGTATTCGTTCCGATTGCAAGGTTGAAATTTTTATCAAATGATATCTTCCCTATAGATTTATGTTTGTTCGTTCCCGTTTTTTCGTAAAAATCAATTAAATGCCTTGAAATTACAGGATTGGCGTCTTTTGCTGACTGTGTTACAAGCGTGAGTTTAGGATTGATTTGACTTGCAAAAATTGTTGGCAAATCTCCTTCGCTTATATTTTCATCATATGGTATCCTGCTATCTCCGACAACTGACAATGAATTGTTTTCTGCTGCTGTGTATATAGCATTGTTATTGATTAAATTACCTCTGACTATGTATTTCCAAGGCGCTTCTGCCGGTTGATTCGATGCCGTTCTTACAATTGGTATGGTCGCTGCCATAACTAATCCCATAATTACAAGTGTAATTAATGCTTCTGCTAACGTAAAACCTTGTCGCTTTTCTTTTATCATTCTTTTCCCTTTTATTCGTATATTATCTTTATATATTTAAAAAAATTAATTTCGTTCTCTTTTGCTTTTTCCTTCAATATTGAATTGATTTTTGTCCTTGTGTGAAAAATTTCATTCCCTACTGTTGAATTTTTACAACTTACTATTAAAATTCCGCTTTCTGTAAGTTTTTTGGGCTTGGAATACTTTGCTATTTTTTCTCCGACTATACTCTCCCATTCCGAGATAAAGGTTTCCGTTAAGTCATTACAATCCTTTTCAACGGTAAATTGCAGAGTCTTTATTATGTCGGCAGGTGTTTCAAAATTACAAGTATCATCTTTCAGCATATTATATATTATAAGCAATTTTTTCTCTTTTTTAAAGTATTTTGTCGTTTTTTATTAAATATTTTAAAAAATATTTGTTTTTTCTTTTAATTCTGTTTTTTTTTGTACAATTTTTAGGTTTCTTCTTCTCGTTTTTATTGTTTTAATAACAAAAAAAAGACTCCTTTTGAAGTCTTTTTCTTTAAAATTTTATTGCTTTTTATTAAACGAACATTAATCCTTTTTTAGCTTTTATCAAGTCCGGATCAAACATATAAAGTTTTGCAGGACGTTTTGAACTCGATTTTGTGTATTCTTCCGTTTCTATAAGCATTGTTCCGGAAAGTATTTTCTTTCTGAAATTGCGTTTATCCAACGATTTATTCAAAATTAATTCATATGTCTTTTGTAATTCTGTTAACGTGAATTTATCCTGTAAAAGTTTATAGGATATTGGGAAATATTCAAGTCTTTCTCGTGTTCTGTACAATGAATATTCTATAATTTTTTTGTGGTCAAATGCCATTTCTGGCAATGAATATACATTATGCCATGCAACGTCTTCCGTTTGTTCTCTGGTAAAAATATGCTCTACATCTTCTGCTCTTACAAGTGCAAAGTAAGCGCAAGTAACAACACGTGCATTAGGATATCTGAGGGGATCTCCAAACGTATATAACTGCTCAAGATAAATATCCTCGACATCAGTTTTTTCCTTCAAAATTCTGGCTGCCGCATCATCTAAAGTTTCCGATAAACGTATGTATCCTCCGGGTATCGCCCATCTGCCTTTAAATGGTTCTTTATTTCTCTTTGTCACCAACACTTGCAACATGTTGTCTTTGATTGTAAATACAACAACGTCGATTGTAAGTTCGTGAGTTTTTACTTCATTGAACATTTATTTTCCGCATGCTTCTATATGGCTTGATTTAACATAAAAAGAGTCAACATTTCTCTATGTTCTTTTTCAGCCAAAACCTTCTGATCTTCCTTCGGTGCTTTTGCGGCTGCTAACATTGTCGATACTGTAGGATCCGGATTTGTCTTATATTCTGCATAATACTTCATTACATTCCTTACGAAATTTTTAGTTTCTGCAAACGGCGGTATTCCACCATATTTTTTTACGTTTCCGGGCCCTGCATTGTATGCTGCAAGCGCTACGGCATCTGTTTTAAACATTCGCTTCATTTGCTTGTAATAAGCAATTCCGCATTTGATGTTCGATTGGTATTGATACGGATTGTATCCAAATCTTCTTGCTGTTGACGGCATAAGTTGGAATACTCCGACTGCACCCATTCTGCTTCTCTTTTCTTGGCAAAAGCCTGTTTCTTGCTTTGCTATGCTAAGTGCTATTTCCGGTTCAACACCCATTTCTGTTGAACATTTGATGATATATTGTTTGATGTCGTGCATACTTGCCTTTTGGGCTGAAAATGCCGGCATCACAGTAAATATAAATGTTACTGCAACAATTATTACTGGTAAAAGTAGCGATTTCTTATTCATTATTCCTCTCTTGCTTTTTCATGTAAAATTAATTGTAGTTCTAACACTTTTTATTATCCTATCTTAAACATGAAAAGATTGCAAACTCCGATTGGATTTTTCTCCTTTTCATCTTCCTGTAATTCACAATATTACAGGATTTGACAAATTGTAAAATTTTGTTTTGCTATCATAAATAAATGGGTATATAATTCTTTTAACGAAGAAATGAGGAAAGTAAATGGATATTCAAGATTTAAGAAAACAAAACACTCTAATTGATTTATTTTGTACATTAGCGGAAATACCTTCTCCTTCTATGGGAGAAAATGATGTCGCTACTGAAATTATTGCAACCCTTAAAAGTAACGGTATTACTGTTTTTCAGGACGATTATTCAAATGTTATTGCAAAAATTCCCGCAACGGATAAAAACAAAAAACCTATGCTTTTGTCTGCACATATGGACGTGGTTGGGGACGATTCTCCCGTTAATATTGTTTTAAAAGATGATAAATTTATTGAAACCGACAAAAAACGTACATTAGGTGCTGATGATAAAGCAGGTATCACGGCGGCAATTCATACGGCATGCCGTATTATTGAAAATAAAAATCTTAAGCATGGCGGTTTAGAATTAGTCTTTACTCGTGATGAAGAAAGCGGTATGAGTGGTATTAAACACGTTAAAATGGACGAATTGGACTCGGAATATGCTCTTGTTCTTGATTCGGACAGTTTTGGCGAAGTTATGATTGCCGGAGCAGGTTATACAAATGTTTTAGTTGAAGTTGAAGGGCTAAAAGGCGGTCATTCCGGTAACGATATTGCCGATACATCAAGAGTTAATGCTGCAAAATTGCTCGCTGATATAGTTTCTGAAATTCCTCAAGGTGTCTATAAACAAGATGAAGAAGGGGTCGTTACTTCAATTAATCTTGGTGTGATTTTAGGCGGTGGCGTCGATTTCCCTCTTCAAAAAATGTCAAAACAAGACCTTAAAAACGGTGAACATTTCGACTATCTTATCAATAATGCCGTCACTAACGTTATTAACAAAAAAGGTGCTGCTATTTATTCTTTGAGAAGCTCTGATTCGCAAGCAGAAGCCGATTTGCTTTCTGATATTCAGAAAATTGTTGATAAATTCAATGCAAAATATGATGGAATTGCTATTTTTAAAATGACGTCAAAAGTTAAAACAAAAAAATTTGAAAAAAATAATGATACCACAATTCCTGATGTTGCAAGAGAAGTCGGTAAAGAAACAGGTGTAGATGTAAAAGTTGCATCTTTCCATGCAGGTGCGGAAACGCATATTTATGCCAATGAAAAAAATAAATACGGTAAAATTATAAAACCTTATTTGATTGGAGTTGCAACTATTAAGAATATGCACTCGTCCGATGAAAGTATGGATTACGAAACTCTGATTAAAGGCGCTGATTTCGTTTATGATATTTTCGTTAAGTTTAATAAATAGTGTCTAAAACAAAAAATGAATAACATTTACTTGTAAAAATGTTTAAAGTCTTATTTTTATATTTATTGTTATTCATTTTTTTGTTTTCTCGGTAAAATTTTTCAATAATCAAATATTCATATGATAAACTATTTTCATATTAAAGTTATTATAAACTATGACGACATGTGTTTTGAGATAAAAAAATGTATTATGAAGAAGAATACCAATATCAAAGTACTCTCGACGATTCTGACCTGAAAAAGGTCGGAATGGAGTTAATGTTCTTAACCCCCGAAAAAATTTCTCATGCGGAGGGAGTTTCTGCTGTTGAATTATCCAAAATGCTTAAAATGCCGACTGAAATTGTTAAACAGAAACTAAAAATTCTATACGATAAAGAAATAGTGCGTGTTATAGGAAATAGTCCAAAATTGTGGAAATTTGACGAATATAACTTTCAACGTATGGATGAAGATGATGAGGTTTATAAACTTCTATGCTGTTTTGATGATGTGGATTTTGACAGGTACTTTCAATATTAATCAAATATGAAGTGAATGTCGTGATAAATCTTCACTCTTGCCTTTTTTTTCAATATGTGCTTTTTCAAGATATCTTAAATGTGCCAAAATTCGTTTTGTTTTTTTACTCTCTTCTATTTTGAAAACAAATATGAGTGCTATTGTCGCAAGCATTAATCCGAAAGAAAAAATTGCAATATAAGCTCCGTTTCCGTGAAAAACAGGTATGTTTAAGGTTTTGTGATTGTTGAACAAATCCAGAAAAAATCCGGTAATGTTTCCTAAAATACCGACTGTTATACAAAACCCGCAAGTTAATATGCTGACGGCAGTTCCGGCAATTTTTGAGTTGTTAGTATCGTGCAAATGCGGTACCAACAATGGTGAAAGGCTTCCCCAAAAAGCAAGCGAACAAAATAAAAAACTTGGAATGAAAGATTTTTTGTAATCTATCAACAAGCAAATTAAAATTATCAAAAAACTGCAAAAAGTGTTGAATGCGGCTATTTTCATAAATATAACACGTCTTGAAACCGCTAATTTACTCATAAAAGCTATGATTGAACCTGCAAATGCGTATAATGCTCCCATTATTGATAAAACGGTTGCTGCTTTTATATCCGAAATAAGACAAAAATCCTCAAGAAATTTTTTCCCTATAACTGTTTGAATTACATAGTATAGACCATAATTTATGAAAGAAAAAGTGTAAAGAATATTGTTTCTGCAATCTGAAAAAACACTTCTGAAAAGTGAAAAATTAAATTTTACTTCTTTGTCTTCTTTTTCTGAGTCGGTGAATTTGCTGATTGCAATGAAAAGTATCGCAATTACTGCTGTTGCAATACCTGTAATCCAAAAAGTATCCCGCCAGCCTAACTTTGCGATACAAAGAACAAGCGGTGCATTTGCTACAATTCCGCCCATAAAGCCGACTAACAATACTATTGAAAGAATAACTCCAAAATTTTTATGCGGTACAATTCTTTTCGTTTCTGCAATCAATGACAGATAAAAACTTGCTGAGCCAATTCCTATCAAAATTCTGCTAAAATAAAGTAATGGTATGGTTTGCGCCATTGGAAAAATTAAACTTCCGACAAAAAATAATATGGCTCCGAAAGTAATAACCTTAAATCCGCCGTATCTGGCGATGAAAATACCTACAACAAGTTGACTTATAGCATAAACGTACATGAAATATGAACCTAAAGATGCTATGCTTTGCGCAGTTGTGTTTAAGTCGGTTTGCAAAAGCGTAAACACCGCTCCGGGAACGGCAACTCGTTGCAAATTTGCCGCAAAATAAAGCAAAGATGCCAAAATTACTAATATTATTTCTGCAATCGGTATTCTTTTCATTTCTTTTCCGTAAATTTGTTTCTCTCAGAATATTTTATTCCTTGACGAATAAAATTCAATAACAAAGATTTTTAAGAAAAATTACAATTTTATGATTTTTAAAACTTTTAATAAACTTTTTGTTGATTTTTTTTTAATTTTATTCCTGTTATAAACATAAAGTATTTTCGATTTTAATTTATGTTGTACTGAGGAGTGTTTTTATGAAAAAATTTTTGACATTATCACTGTTAATTGCTGCAACGTTTGGACTGTCTTGTTCCTCTGCGATTGCAAAAATTTATCAATTTGAAGTCTTGTCGACTACAGACATGCATGGAAGAGCTACTGCTAAAGATGTTTCAACAAAAAAAGCTGTCCCTAATTCCATGTTGAAAGTCGCTACTGTGGTTAAACAAGAAAGAGAAAAATTCGGCAAAGATAAAATTATTTTAATTGACAATGGTGATGTTTTGCAAGGTACTCTTGTTTCGCAATACGCCTTAACTCAAAAAACCGAACAGGAAAATCCCATGATTACGGCTCTCAAGTACATTGACTACGATGTTTGGGTTATGGGTAATCATGAGTTTAATTATACCCCATTGCAAAGAAACTCTCAAATTAAGTACGCAAATGATGCAGGTATTGCTACTTTAGCAGCAAATATCGTCCTTAAAGAAGATGGTATTAATAATAACGGTGTCGCAGTGAAAAAAGGACAACCCTATTATCAGCCTTACATTATTAAAACAATTACTTTTGATAAACATAAAAAAGTTCGAGTAGCTGTTATTGGTTTTGGAAACGCAAATAACGAAAATTGGGACAGAGCTTCTAATTATCCTAACCTGCAATTCAGAAGCCTCGATAACCCTGAAGGTCTTTTAGAAAATGAAATTAATAAGTGGGTTTCTCAAATAAAAGAAAACAATCTGGCTGATATAATTATTGTTTCTGCTCACAGCGGAAAATCCAATGATACCAATACGGTTATTAAAGGTTTTTCAATGGAATCTCAAATTATTTCAGGTGTTCAGGGTTCAAAAGATGTTGACCTGTACATTTATGGTCACGATCATCAACCAAATATTGAAAAAATTAAAAACAAAGACGGAAAAGAAGTTTATATTGTTAACGGTGGTTGTCAAACCGTTACAAAAAGCCTCTTTACAGTGAATTTTGATAGAAAAAATAAAATTTCCGATTTTGATATAGTTTCAACTTCCGCAAAATTGGCAGATTATAAAAATGATGAAAAACTTGAAAAAATAACAAATAATTGGTACAAAGAAACTCTTGCTTGGGCAGAAAAACCTCTTGGTAAATTTACCGGTGGTTGGAATAAAGTTGCCGAAGAAACAAAAAATAAAAAAAATGAAGATTTAGTTCTAAAACAAACAAAAGTCAATGATTTCATTCACAAAGTTATGTTATGGGCATCTTGGCAAAATCCGGAGATGAATGGCGCAACGGTTTCTGTTACAAGTCCTTGTCTTGCTACTGATTCCAATAATAGAATAGAATTTGTTCCTCACGATGGGGATACCGTTTCGATTTTAAATCTCGCTATGCTTTATAGATTTAGTAACAATCTTATTTGTTTGGTTGATATGACTCCTCAACAACTTTATGCGTGGTTAAACGCTACTGCTAATAACTTGATGATTGATGAAAACGGTAATCCGAAACTTAAGCCCGATGCTTCTCTTCACGGTACGGATACTTTCTTTGGTATTGATTATACTTTTGACCTTACCAAACCCGAAAATGAAAGAGTCGTCAATGCTACTATTAACGGCGTTGATTTAAAATCAATGAAAAATCCAATTAGAGTTGTCATGAATTCCTATAGAATTGCAGGTTCTCATGGCTTCAAGGAAACTACGGGGTTGACCGAAGAAAATGCAATTTGGATTTCTTCTCCGTCCGATAAAGATAATGCATTGTCTATCCAAGATGAAATGGCTTTGTATCTCTCTAACAAGAAAAAAGTTACGCCTTTCGATACAATAGAACAGGTTAAAAATACAACTTGGAATATAATTACTAAATAAAATCTGCATTTTGAAGTGTAGCAGCTTTCCATTTTTATTACAAAAAAGAGGT
The DNA here is from genome assembly GCA_964550875.1 of uncultured Muribaculaceae bacterium. Classification (GTDB taxonomy): domain Bacteria; phylum Cyanobacteriota; class Vampirovibrionia; order Gastranaerophilales; family Gastranaerophilaceae; genus RUG841. Next base: position 33,130 of record CAZKAS010000007.1, read on the forward strand.
TTTAAAAACAAAAACCTCTTTTTTATTCGATAAATACTAACATTAAAATTATATCTCTGCTACAGAAATTGCCGTAACTCCAACATTTCTTGCAGAATCCATAACTTTTACCATTGCACCGTTTGTCGTTTCGTCACTCGTTTGAATAACTACTCCGTCTGTGTTGGTCTTTGCAAGCTCTTTGATTGTTGCTTCAAGTTTGTCCGTCGGGACTTCTTCATCATTGATGTAGAATTTGTCCTCATCGTCAATCAATACCGTTATGGTCTTTTTGTCCTGTTCCTGTTGTTTTTGTTCCTCAACATTGTCAGGAACGATAAGTGATAAACCTTGTTGGTCCAACAATGGCGCAATTACCATCATTATAATCAAAAGAACAAGGAAAATATCCGTTAACGGTGTGATGTTTATTTCATTAAATACTTTTCTTTTCGCCATTATTCCTCCCAATCCGTTGCATAACCGGATTTTGAAGATTTTTGAACTGCGGGTTTTTCTGCATAAGGTCTTTCGATTCCTTCTGTTTGTTGATCAGAAACGTTCATAACATTAATCTGAACTGTTTCTTCAGAAACAGGCATTCCCGTCAAGTCGTCATTACTTTGTTGTTTTAATTCTTTTTGTTCTTTTTTACTTAAAGGTTCTCCTGCAACAGTTAACTTTTCGTAATCAGCATCTTTTGCTGCACGCATAACCTGCATAATATCACGGCTTTTTGCTGCGGTATCCGCTTTGACCAAAACTTCTGCTTTTTTGAGAGAAGGTTTTAAGTCAATAAGAGCTTGCGTCAGCTGTTCAAGAGAAATGGGTTGTCCATTCAAATACATATCGCCGTCTTTTGTAATTGATACCGTTGCGGCTTTTTCCTCTACCGTCAAACCGCTATTAATTTCCGGTACATTGATGTTTGCATTATCTGTTTGAAAAGTCGGAGCAACAACCATCATTATGATTAAAAGAACAAGGAAAATATCTGTCAACGGAGTAATGTTAATCTCCGAAAAAACAGCTCTTTTCTTTGAATTTGTTGTCTTAATTGCCATTGATTTTGTCCGTTAAATTAGAGTGCTACGTTTTGTTGAAAACCTGCATTTGCTTCTTCATCAGAATCTGCAAATGAAAGGAATAATAATTTGATAAGTTGGAAATCATCGTCATATTTTGCAACTTTTGATTGGAAATAGTTGTAAAGTATAACTGCAACAATAGCAACTCCTAAACCGAATGCCGTTGCAATCAACGCTGAACCGATACCGTAAGCAACTGCTGCCGATTGGTTGCCTGCTTGAGCTAAGTCTTGGAATGTGTACAAAATTCTTACAACTGTTCCGAACAAACCTAAAAATGGGCATACGCCACCGATTGTAGCAAGAATCGTTAAATGATGTTCGAGTTTCCTTGATGCAAGAGCTGCTGCAATATCAAATGAGCGTGAAAACCCTTTCTTTTGTTCTGTGAAAATTCTTACCGCTTCTTCAACAACCTCACCTGTAACACCGCCCATTTGTTGGCTGATGTCATTTGCTCCGTCTAAATTGTTTTTTGCCAATTCCTTTTGTAGTCTTGGAATGTATGCAACTACATCTCTTTTGTTTTTGCTAAAAAATACAAATCGGTTAATAGCAACCGCTAATGTTAAAATTGAACAAATTAAAATCGGTAAAAGTACCGGCCAGTCCATTTGAATTGAATGTAATAAAAGATCCATTTTTTATTTCCTCTTTCTGTATTTATCGATTATCTTCTTTTTGCTCCAAATACATTGTAATCAAATGTAAATTGGATATCTACTGAATTTTCTCTGTATTCCGCAGGCAAAGGTCTGAATGGTGCAGTAAGTTTTACTGCATTCAAAGCCGCTTTGTCCGCTGCCTGTAAACCTGACGATTTGGAAACACTTACTCCTAAGAGTCTTCCGTCACGAGCAATTGTGAATAACAACACAACTCGTCTGCTTTCTTCTCCTTTTGGTGGCTCCCAATTGCGTTTAATTCTTTGTTGTAAGTCACGCATATATGGCCCAAAATCAGGTTCTCTGATTGCATCAATACCTGGTCGTCCATTCGGATTTCCGGGACCCGGATTGCCATAATTTCCACGACCTGTGCCGCTGCCAATTCCTGTGCCTACTCCTGAGCCTGTTCCACCTGTCCTTGAGCCTGATGCCGAACTTCCTGTTTTACTTCCTGTTCCTGTTGTGGGTGCAAAACTTAAGCCTGAACCGCTACCTGAACCTGTTCCGCCGACTTTGCTTCCGCCATTGCCTGTTCCTGTCGGTCTTGCAATCGGGCCTGTTCCTGCCGGTGTTCCTATGCTAGGAATGTTTGTTTTGGGAACAGGAATTACAAAATCACTCTTTGGTTTATCCGTGATTTTTGGTGCAACAGGTTTTACTCCCGGACGAGGTGCCGGTGTCGGAGCTTGAACTCTTGCCGGAGCCGACTCTGTCTTTGATTTATTTCCAAATAAAGATTTCTTTGGTTGGACGACTTTCTTTTTAGGTGTTGTTGCACTCGGTGTTGCTGCTGCTTTTGGTTTTTGTTTAACCGCAGTACTTCCTCCACCTTGCTTTGGCATTGAAACAGGGCGTTTAGGGTCATGCTTCCCTCCTGCCCTTGAATTTTTATCTGCTCGAAATCTTGTATTTTTGTTTATCGGTGTTTGTTCTTTATCTACCAAAACAAATTCAATATCTTTCGGTTTTGCTTCCGGCTTGTTGAATACCACAAATGATATCCCCAGTAAGCCTGCTACAAAAATAAATAACCACACCAAAAGAACCGCAAGAGGGTGTATTGCGGTTGATACCATAATTGATTTCCCTAATGATTCTTTTGGATCTGCTTTAAATACGGCAGGAATTTTGTATTGATTTGTTTCCTGTTCTTCTGTTTCTAAATATTTTCCTAAGATTGACATAATTACTCTATAAGTTAGCTACACAATTTCTATAAGTTTAACAGAAATTGTCAATCTTGCAAAATTGCTTAACTTACTTAACATTTAATTAGCCGAGTTTACGGTAATAGGTTGGTCAATAGTAATTTCAATCGTAGAATTAGCAGGAATTTCAACATCTGTTCCTTTTGTCCAAAGTGATTTTGCAAGACCGATTCCGCCGCCGATTGCTGTTCCGATTGCGGCTCCTTGTCCTACGCTACCTCCTGAGATTGCTCCTCCTACAAGACCTGCTAAGGCTCCTGCTCCTGCTCCTACTCCTAAATCTTTGGCATAGCCTTTTGCAGAATCTTTTGCCGTTCCTGCAACTAATATACCCGTTCCGTCGGTTGTCTTAATCATTGCTGAAATTGGAATAATATTTCCATATGGTGTTACAATTTGGGTAAATCTGACTTGCAATTGTCCGTTAATTCCTGCGTGATTGCCTTTTTTTGCAAGCGTTACATTCCCTTGAAGAGTACTTCCTGCCGGAGCTACTAAAATATTATTATAATAAAAATTATTCGCTAAAACTGCGTTTACCGCTTGTCCAAGTGATGCTGTTGATGAACTTAATATCGCTGTTGTCGTTATATTAACGCTTGTACCTGCCGGAACTACTACTATACTTCCTTTTAACGGTTCTTTTGCTGTGGGAGTATATGGAACTTGTTGAAATTGTTGAGTTTGTGTGTTTACCGCAGGTGTAACAGGTGCTGTTGATGTAACTGAAAAATTACTTGCTGCCAATGTCGGTAAAATCGTCATTGAAAGGCTAATTGCTAATGCTGTAAGTCTATTTCTTTTCATGTTCTAATCTCCTCTTTTTAATCCCTAAACATTATAATGAATTTTTAATTTATTTTCAAATCTTTTTGAATTATTACAAAATATTCATCTCCTGTTTTTAAATGTGTATGTTTTCCAAAACCGTAAATATTCAATGGTTGCAATTGTAAAATCGGTTCCCAGCCTTCCGTGTAGTGTGCTACGGTCTTATAATATGCGGGTTTCGTCTGTTTTCCGCCTATATAATCATTTCTGTCACCTGCTATATGTCCGTCTATATAGTATGTTCTTGAATAAGAAAGTTCTCCGTCAGGGGTAACAATTTTGTTAAGTCTTATTTTGATAGATGCGTCCATTCCCTGTACGGGTTCTCTTATATCTTCCACTACTCCGTATATATGTGAGTTTTTAGGGAATACGAGAAATTCATCTATAAACATGTCAGTTACGTTTATAAATTCACATTCATCTCCAATATCATTTGCAAAGGTGTTTATTCCTCTGAGATTAACAACTCTTAACAGTGTTCCTGCCTTTATGATTATAGGCTTTTCCGGAATTGTTTCATCGGGATAATATCTGTCAAAAGTTACTGCTCCGACTTGCAAGCCAATTAAGATTAATAATATCGTAAAAAATTGCTTCATAATTCTATAATAATAAAATTTTTCAAAAAATACATAATATGACTATATTAATTTTAAAAATTTTTTGTATAATTGTTAATAGGAAGTTAAAATGAATTTATATGTAGTTTCTGACAAAAAAGGTTCGGGAAAGACCTTAATAACAGCAGGTATCGCTGCAACAATGCAATCTCTCGGATATTCCGCTGGGTATTATAAACCTATACAAACAGGAGCATTTGTACAAAATGGATTTGTTACGTCGCAGGATATTACTTTTGTTAAAAAAATTGATCCTAATTTGAATACGGTTGTATCTTATGTGTTAAAATCCGATGCTTTCCCTTATTTGGCGGCGCAAAACGAAAAAACTGTTATTAAACCTGAAATTTTAGTCAGAGATTTTTTAACATTAAGAAAGACATCTGAGATTGTTTTGGTTGAATCTTGTGGCGGGCTTTTGACTCCATATTCGGAAAATATGCGCTCAATTGATTTTGCTCAAGCGTTACAAACAGATATTTTAATTGTAGTTGAGCAATCTACGGAAAGTTTTGAAAAGGCATTGTTAACTATTGATTATGCGAAGCATGCCGGTCTTAATGTTCGAGGAATTGTAATTAACAAATATATTAAGACAGATGATTTAAATTTAAAAAATCTGCCTGCTCTTCTTGAAGCATATTCCGGTATTCCTGTTGTGGGTATTGTCGGTTGCATTCCGAAAATTACTCCTTCAGGTTTAATTGATACGGTTTTACATACAATTGATTTGGAAACTGTTTTTGGAATTAAAATACCGAAACTTTCAAGATGATTTGTTATTTTAAATAGTCTTTAAAAGATTTTTTAATAATTTTATAGCCGCAGCCGTCAGGCATTTCTGCATAAAATGACAATTTCTTTTTGGGATATTTTCGACACAATCTTGGACGTTTGTCGTAAATTGTACATAGACCGTCATCGCCGATATTTTTACAGGCAAAAATAAAATTTCCGTTTTCATCTTTTTCTTTTATGTAAAACATTTTATATGAAGGAAATATTCTTTTCATAAATTCAAATTCTTTTTCGGAATACATATAGGCAGAATAAATTTTACGGCAACATTTCCCGCATTTTATGCATTCTCCTACTATTTTATAATCCTGTTTTTCAGGAACGAAGTAAGATAAAAATTCCCAATATAACGATTTTATAAAATCTTTAATCATTTTCAATTTATATAGTATTATTATAAAGTAATAGTGAATAGATAATAAAATTTTATCATACAAGGAAAAAAAATGGCAAAGAAAAAAGGAAGTAAAAAGAGAAAAACAGAAAAAGAAAATCCGTTTTTTTCATTTGTAAAAGCGTCGCTGGTAACAATGATAGCGATTGCTCTTGCATTTGCAATTATGTTGAAATTATTTTTAATGACACAACCGCCAATTCCTAATTTGGAAAATTTCAAACCCAATCAGGTTACACAAATATATTCTGAAGATGGGGAATTGATTAAAACATTTACGGCGTATAAATTTGAGCCGACGCATATAAAAGATGTCCCTAAAAATCTGATAAATGCATTAATTGCTACAGAGGATAAAAATTTTTATAAACATCAAGGCTATGATATTTTTGGAATTGTTCGTTCGACAGTTGCAAACATTGCTGCGAGAAAGACAGTTCAAGGTGCAAGTACAATTACGCAACAATTGTCAAGAATTTTATTTTTATCCAATGAAAGAAGTTTTAACAGAAAAATAAAGGAAATAATTATAGCTTCGAGGATTGAAAAATCTTTAACGAAAGATCAAATTCTTGAAATGTATTTAAACAATGTATATTTAGGTTCAGGAGCGTATGGAGCGGCAGGAGCGGCGGCAACATATTTCAATAAACCGTTAAAAGATTTGACGCTGGCAGAATGTGCGTTGATTGCAGGTTTGCCTCAAGCACCTTCAATATATTCTCCGTTTAACAATAAAGATCTTGCTCTCAAGCGTCGAGCAAAAGTTTTAAACAGAATGTATAAAATGAAATACATTACTAAAGAGGAAATGAAGAAGGCAAAAGAAGAATCGTTAAAATTAAGTCAGGTTGTCGGAGCAAAGACATTAAACAGAGCACCGTATTTTGTTGATTATGTTATGCAGGAACTTGAAGAATTAGGATTTGATGAGCAGGATATTTCTCAAGGCGGTTATAAAATAACCACGACATTGAATTATAAAATTCAAAAAGCTGCGGAAGATTCCGTAAATAGAAATCTCGCATCTTGGGGATTATCAGGAAATAAAAATCAAGCGGCAGTATTTTCTTTTTCTCCTGTTGATGGAAAAATTCTTGCATATGTTGGCGGAAAAAATTATGCGCAAAGTCAATATGACAGGGTTACACAGGCAGTTCGACCGCCCGGGTCGTCCTTCAAGCCGTTTGTTTATGCAACAGCTGTTTATAAGGGTTGGTCGCCCAATGATATTATTGAAGATACACCGTTTTCAATCGGTACTTGGTCGCCAAGAAATTATGGAAATAAATACAGAGGAAAAATACCGCTTTATAAGGCTTTAGCGTTGTCATCAAATGTGGCGGCAGTAAGGCTTATTGATGATGTTGGTATAAAACCCGTTATTGTAATGGCGAGAGAACTTGGAATTACAACACCTTTGGCAAATGATTCAACTATTTCTCTGGGCTCAAACGGTGTAAAATTGTATGATATGACAATTGCATTCGGAGTTTTCGCAAATGGTGGATTTAAAGTTAAACCTTTTTCTGTTTTAAAAGTTGAAACAGCAAGAGGAAAGACAATTTATTCAGCTGATAAAGTTTCTAAAACGAAAGTTTTACACTTTGAAACGGCGGGAGCGGTAAATGCAATGCTTGAGCAGGTCGTTTCGGCAGGAACAGGAGTTGCTGCAAGAATAGGTGTTGCTCAAGCCGGTAAAACAGGTACGACAGATGATTGTAAAGATGCTTGGTTTGTTGGATATACTCCTGATATCGCAACGGGTGTTTGGGTTGGAAATGATGATAATTCTAAACTTCCGGGAATTACGGGAGGTACACTTCCTGCAATTATTTGGCGAGATACAATGAAGGTTACGGCGGATTCTTCTAAGGATTCAAAATTTGCATATCCTAAAATTGAACTTAAAGCAACCGTTGTCGTTCCTCAATCAGAAATAACTGAAAAAGTTGAAACACAAGTTTCTGATAAAACAATGCAAGAAGATATTCAAAAACAATTACAGGAACAAGAAAATGCTTTAAAAGAGCAAATGAATAAACAGGCACCGCCTGTTCGTAAGCAGAATTATGAAACGCAACTTGAACCAGTTCGTTTGACACCTGCTGAGCCGAGTAAGAATTTTAACGAAAATTTGAGTGACCAAAAAGCACAAAACAGTGGCGGCGGTACTCAAGGTCGTTTTTTGTAATCTTACATTAATATTTTTTTGTTAGAAGCAGCCTGAAAGGTTGCTTCTATTGTATATTTTTTAGTAAAGATTAATAAATAATTTGTTTTAAAATTTTTTTGTTAAAATGGTATTAGAATGAAAAAAGTCGGAATTATTTTAGTCAATTTAATATTATTAGTGTTTATTATTATTGGTGCGGAATACTACAGTTATTTAGAAGCCAATAAATATTTTGCAGAAGCTGTTCCTTATTTCAGGAAGAAAGTTGACACAACTGTAGAAACACTCAAAGAAGATTATAATATGCGAAAACCTTGCGGATTGAATTACGGAAAGAAACCGATTTTAATTTATGGTTGTTCTGTTGCTTATGGTTTTGCTCTTCAGGAAGAAGAAAGTTTTGGAAATCAATTATCTGAATTTACGAAAAGACCGGTTTATAATTTTGGAATGTCTGCAAAAGGTTTACAACATGCGTATTACTTGATGAAAAATGATGAAAAAATTTCACCTGCACCGGAGTACGTTTTTTACGTTTTTATTAACGATCATTTTCGCAGAATGTTTATTGATTGTAATAAAATCGATAATCTGAATTATCTGACTTATCGTGCCAAAAGAGGGGATTTAATTGAAAATGAACAAGGTTCTTTATCTGATAAATCCTATCTTGTAAGCAATATTAAAAATATGACATATTACGGTTTGAAAAATATTTTTAAAAAGCAAATTTTTGATTTTTTCAAAATATATTTAATTTCAATGAAAAATGAAGTTAACAGAAATTATCCGAATGCAAAGTTTGTTTTAATAAATTATGATAACGGATATTTTTCGGAATTAACGTCACAAAGGGTTGCAGAGATTGAAAAAGAAGGAATTGATGTTGTTTTGTTAAACGAAGAGTTTAACGACAAATTAAAAATGGACAGTTATAAAAATCCTGTCGAAAAGGATATTTTCAGACACCCTAACGGAAAGGCTTGGAAATTAGTTGTAAAATATCTTACGGAAAAATATAATTTATAAAATTTTTGTTCTATAATTTCATTATAAAAAAGGAACACACAGATGAATAATGTAAAAAAATTAAGAAATATAGCAATTATTGCACACGTTGACCATGGAAAAACAACACTGGTTGACTGTATGCTCAAGTATGCAGGAGTATTCAGGGAAAATCAACAGGTTCAAGCGTGTGTATTGGATAGTAATGACCTCGAAAGAGAAAGAGGAATTACAATTTTATCGAAAAATATCTCAATTGATTATGACGGGTATAAAATTAATGTAATAGATACCCCCGGCCACGCAGATTTTGGCGGAGAAGTGGAACGTGTACTCGGAATGGTTGACGGAGCGTTGTTGATTGTTGATGCTGCAGAAGGTCCAATGCCACAAACAAGATTTGTTCTTTCAAAAGCTCTGGAACTCGGAATTAGAGTTATTGTAGTTATTAACAAAATTGACAAACCTGCTGCAGATCCGATGGGTGCTTTGGATAAAGTTTTCGATTTGTTTACGGAACTTACGGATAATGATTATCTAATTGATTTTCCGTATGTTTTCTCAAGCAGTTTAAATGGTTTTGCAGTCAAGGATTTGGAAGATCCAAGAGAAAATATTCAACCGCTTTTGGATTGTATTGTTGAGAATATTAATCCGCCTGTTGCAAATGTTGACGGAAAACTTCAATTCCACGTTACAACATTGGATTATAATGATTATGTCGGAAGAATTGCGATAGGCAGAGTCGTTGGTGGTGTTTTAAAAGCAAAAGAACAAGTTTCTTTGATTACTCGTGACGGAGAAACAAAGCATGGTCAAATTACAAAATTATACACATTCAAGGACTTAGGCAGAGTTGAAACAGATGTTGCTTATGCAGGCGATATAGCAGGCGTTGTCGGATTTCCCGAAGTTCAAATCGGTGAAACAATTTCGACGTTTAACGAACCTGAAGCGCTTCCGTTGATTAAAATTGACGAACCGACATTGCAAATGAATTTTTCGGTTAATGACAGTCCGTTTGCAGGTACGGAAGGTAAATTTGTAACCAGCCGTCAACTCAGAAAAAGACTTTATGATGAACTTGAAAAGAACGTAAGTTTAAGAGTTGAAGATACTGATTCTACGGACGTATTTAAAGTTTCTGGACGAGGAGAACTTCATCTTGGAATTTTGATTGAAACAATGCGTCGTGAAGGTTTTGAATTTCAAGTTTCAAAACCTGAAGTAATCATAAAAACTATAGACGGTATGCAATATGAACCGTTTGAAAATCTTACTGTTGACGTACCGAGCGGAGATGCGGGTTATTGTATTGAGAGATTGGCATCCAGAAAAGGTGAAATGCTTTCAATGAACACAACAGATACGAGAACGATTTTGGAATTTTCAATTCCTTCCAGAGGATTGATAGGTTTTGGAACTGAATTTGTCAGAGCAACAGCAGGCGAAGGAATTATGAGCCATACTTTTGATGAATACAGACCGTGGGCCGGCGATATTCCAAGACAAAGAACAGGTTCCTTGATTGCCTTTGAAACAGGAGAAGCTGTTCCTTACGCTCTTGCTCAATTTGAGGATAGAGGAACTTTCTTTATTACCCCAAAAACAAAAGTTTATAGAGGAATGATTGTCGGCGAGTGCAACAAACCTCAAGATGTTGAAATAAATGTTTGCAAGACGAAAAAACTTACAAATATGAGAAGTGCAACGGCTGATGTAATGGTAACTTTGCAAGCACACAAAACAATGTCAATGGAAGATTGTATGGAATATATCGGCGAAGATGAACTTATGGAAATAACCCCTGAAAATATCCGAATGAGAAAAGCAGACTTGACTCAAAGAAGATACAACAGGTAAAAAGTTTTTTTATAATTCAAAAACCGAGAAATAAAAGAGGTTGGTTTATGTGAAATTAAACACTAAACCAACTTTTTTATTCAATTTTGAGATTGACTAATTTTTCGATAAGAAAAAATGCAGAAAACATATATTTTGTTTTCAAAAACATTCTCTATTGGTTTGTATTTTGGCTATCATTGAAAATGAAGGCTCTCAATACCAATTTTTTTCTTTTATCTTCATTGGATAATTTAATAAATTTTGAAACTTTATTTCTTTTAATTCTTTTTCCGAGAAAATATTCATATTTATTTGTTTATTTTCAGAAAAAGTCAATTTCTTTACAGCTGAAAACTCTTTTGGGTGTATGAAACTGTAGTAGTACAGCAACCATTCTTCTGTTGAAGCAAATCTTAAAGTTTTGTCTTTTAATTCTAATGGCAATATAAGTTCTTCACCGTTTATTTGTTGAAGAGCAATTTTTTCGGCAATGTAAGAATATTTTCTATATTCTTTTTGTTCATTAACAAAAGGTTTAATATTATTTATGAAATTAGGAAATTTGTTAAGAAATAACATCGGAATTAAACATATAATTATTTTTAATAAATCTTGCTGTTTTGAAGAAAGTTTTAACACCTCATCTACCAAATAACCAATAGATACTAATAGATAAAAAATCAAAGATATTTTATATAACATGATAAATTTTGGATAAGCCACATAGAAAATTCCTTCGAAAGAACCCGGAGTAAAATATCCCATAAAAAAAGTCATAAAATGGTATACTATAAAGGAAAAGATGTTGATTAATATAATAGATATAAAATTTCTACTTTCTTTTTCTTTTGAAAATAAAAAAATTAAAGAAAGAACAATCAAAACAGGTATCAGTAATTTTGAATCACGAATTATAAAAAACTCAAAAAAATGTTTCAGGAAAAGAGGAAAAATATTTTGAACATATTCAAAAAATGATAACGAACCATAATTAGGAACGGAATCATTTCCTTTAACATAGTATAAAAACAGAGAAATAATATAGACTAAATTCAAAGATAATATGAAGAATAAATGTTTCTTTTGTAATTGAAAATCATTTCTTCTTATAAACATAATTAAAGAAAGAACACCTAAACTTACTAAAGAAGCTAAATTAATCTCTTCAATACTAATCCCGAGGAAAAAGCACAAAGAAAACAATAAAAATATAGTTTTTTTATTCAGAGATTTAATATTTTTTGTATATAAAAAGATAATGATACTCCAAAAGGGAATATATGGTAAAAAGGACATAGGATATTCAAAGAAAACTGTATTTTGCATAAACTCGTAACTTAAAAAGTATTGATTGCTGATTAAAATTACAAACATGCTAATAAGAAAAACTACAGAGGCATAATTGGTAAAAAGCGTTGATAAAAGAGATTTTTCACGTTTTTTAAATAAAAAGGCAGAAGCCGTAAGAAAAAAGACTAATAACAAAACCAAAAATGACTTAAAATGAGATGTAACCAGTTCATTAAAGACATTAGGGTGAAAATTAAACAAAACAGGTAATCTTTCAGAGAATAAAGAGTTCATGAAAGTTGCAATATAGCGCCCGTGTTCGGGGAATATAAAAGATCTTCCTATTCCATATGCTAAATCGTGATCGTATAATACATCGTAAGAATATATGTATGAAGTAAGAGTATATAACGTGAAAACTGTTGCAAAAAATACAAAGATACAAATTTTTGACCAATTAAACTTTTCATAGCATTTTTCAAAATTTTTCCAAGCCGTTATGAGAGAGTCTGGTAAATTTATTTTATGTAAATTATTTTGATTATTCCGAAACAAATTTATATCCTCAAGAAAAATACATTTTATTGTATTTCATTCAAGTTAAATATAAGCATTATAGCATAGAAAAATTAAAAAACTTTAAATTTTAAATAGTCTTATAGTGTATATGTAGCAAATAAATACAGAAATCAAACATCTTTTATAAGTTCATCAATATTAACATTTAATGTTTTTGCTATATCAATAACTTTTAAAATGGTTGGATTTTGTCTTGCTGTTTCAATCATGCTTATAGTTGTTCGAGAAGTATTTATGAGTTCTGCAAGTTCTTCTTGAGAGATATTTTTTTTAATTCTCGCAAATTTTATGTTTAAGCCCAATACTTTTAATCTTTCTTTCATCATTTCTATATTTTAAGACTTGACTAAATTAATTCCATTAGATATACTTATAAAACGATAGATATATCTATCAAAAGAAAAATATAATGACATTTTGGAGTTTATTTATGGTTAACAGAAGGGCATTTTCGTTAGCTGAAGTTCTAATTACTCTTGTTGTTATAGGGATAATAGTTTCAATTACAGTTAACAATATTTTTGTATCAACGTTCAAACGAGAAGTTTTGTCAAAACTAAAGAAGAATTATGCTTCTTTTGCACATGCTATTTTGCTTTCAAAATTTGAAAATGGCTCTATAAACAACTGGTACGATATGGCGGAGAAAAACGCTTATAATTATTACAATTTATTTTTAAGAAAGTATTTACAAACAGGAAATATATGTACCGATTATAAAGATTGCGGATACAAAAATTCTAAACCTTGGAAATATCTTAATGGAGACGTTTACAATTGGACTATAATGGAAGAAAAAGAAACAAGAGTGTTCTTTTATCTTAATGATGGTACTTTTGTTGCTGTCAAGACAGGTTCTTTATCTTGTTCTAAAAAAGATTCTAATGGTATTTGTATAGGAGAACAAAATGCAGCATCTCTTGAAGCTCCTGTGGTTATAATTGATATTAATGGAGGTAAGGAACCAAATATGTTTGGAAAAGATGTTTTCTTGCTTTATTTAGACAATGATACAGGAGTTGTTCCTCATGGTAAGACATATACAAAATCACTAATAAATTCTAATTGTAGTCTTTCGGATAAAGGAACATGTTGTTTAATGAGAATAATTGGAAACAGTTGGCAGTTTGATAAAGATTATCCTATTTAACAGGTAAATGAATAAAAAATTTAAAAGAAATAACAGTCGGATTGTAATTGATAACAAACGATGCTCCTGTTGTTAGGTTTCTGCCTTTATTTACCCTTAAACCGCTTTGGATATCTTCTGCGACGTCTAAGCTATGCAATTTTATTAATGCTAGGCGCTGAATTTCATAGGGGTATTTTTTTAGAAAAAGCCGTTAAATACTTTTTCAGTTTTCTTACATTTAAAAGACTTAATCATGAGTTTATTTTACCATAAAACACTAATTCATTTATAAAAACAAAGAAGAATACTATGCTAATCCCTATATTTGAACTATTCTACTAACAAAAGAATATTATAAAAGCCGTTTCTTCGTATGTTACAAACAAGTCAAAAATACAAATACGTTCAAGTATAGCCAAAAGAAAACCACCGAATCTTGTGAAACGGTGGAATATTTTAACATTAAATCCCAAAAAATAGCACGGGACAGATTCGAACTGTCGACATCACGGGTATGAGCCGTGTGCTCTAACCAACTGAGCTACCGTGCCATATAATTCATTATTCTTGCTGAAAAAATTTTTTCAAGTCCTTTGTTACAAAAACATGACTTTTCTTTCCAAAATTGATAAAATATATTTCAGAAAAACCACATGGGCAGTTTATTTTTTAAAATGATTCGTTAAATTAAAACAAAAAGAGGTCATATGAGAAGATTTATATCATTAATTTTGGTATTTTTTATAACTTCAACGGTTGTTTTTGCAGATGAAATTGTTAAAACAAAACTCAAAAGCGGTCAAACGGTTATTATAAAAGAGGTTAAGAATAATCCCATAGTAATGATAGACACTTGGGTAAAGACAGGTTCTATAGATGAAACGGATACGAATAACGGAGTTGCTCATTTTTTGGAACATTTATTTTTCAAGGGTTCAAAAAATTTTCCCGACAATGAATTTGACAGAATTTTAGAATCTAAAGGGGCATCTACAAATGCGGCAACGAGCAAGGATTATACTCATTTTCATATTTTAATTCCCTCAAAAGATTTTAAAACGGCATTAAAGTTACACGCCGATATGCTTACAAATCCGCTTGTTCCTCAGATTGAACTTGATAAAGAACGTCAGGTTGTAATTAGAGAAATTGAACGTAGTAATGATAATCCGCAAAGGGTTTTATACAACAATTTTACAAAATCGTTGTATAAACAGCACCCGTACAGACGTGAAGTTTTGGGAACGAAGGAAATTATAGGAACAATTTCGAGAGATGAAATTATGAATTTTTATCAAAATCATTATGCTCCGGAAAACATGATTACGGTAATAGTAGGAGATGTAAATGCGGAAGAAGCCGGAGATTTGGTACAAAAATATTTTTCAAACGGATTAAAGACGGAGAAGCCAAAGAAACGCAATTTCAAAATGGATAAAAGTCCGGAAAAAAGGGTAATAACGACGTCTAAACAAGATGTTAATACCGCATACATGTTAATGGGATTTAAATGCGCTCGAAAGGTTACAGACAAAGATTCTTATGCTTTAGACGTATTGGCAACCATAATAGGAGATGGTCGTTCGTCAGTTTTATACAAAGAATTAAAAGATAAGAGTCGTTTGGTTCAAGGAGTTTCGGCAGGTCATTCTTCAAGCTTGGAAGATTCAATATATTTTATTTCTGCAAATATGAACGAGCAAAATCTTGAACAAGTAGAGGACAAAATTTATGAAATAATAGATAATTTTCGGACGAAAGGAGTATCTGTTGCGGATTTAGAGCGTGCGAAGAAAATAATTGAACGAGAAACTTTTTATGCGAGAGAATCAGTTTCCGCAACTGCGTCAGAAATAGGTTATTGTACTTTATTGACGGGGGATTGGAATTTTTATAACGATTATCTTGAAAACATAAAGAAAGTTACGATAAAGGATATTCAAAATGTTGCCCAAAAATATCTTAATAAGGAACAAGCAGTAATTTCCATAGTTGTTCCGCAAAAACAACAGCCGCAAGTTGATAATGTTTCTGAAAGAGTTGTTTCGGAAGGAAAAACGGTTGAAATATCTCAGCAAGAATATTATAAGCCTAAAGTGCATAATGCAGATATGGTAAGTAGTTGCGGAAATTTGAAGAAATTTGTAGTAGATAATGGAGCGACATTGCTTACAGATATTCATAAGAATAATGAAATTATTGCTTTAACAGTAAAAGTAAAGGGAGGAAATTACGTTGATAATATTCGAGGACTTTCTTCAATACTGGGGAACGTGATGCTTAAGGGGACGGAACGTTATCCCAAAGAGGCATATATAAGAATTACGGAGGAAAACGGAATAAAAATATATACAGAGGCGGAGAAAGAATATTTTTCATTAACAATGCAATGTACAAAATCAGATTTACCGCTGGCGATAGATGTTTTAAATCAGGTAATTAATCATGCAGAATTGAGCGAGGAAGAAATAGAAAAGGCAAAGAATGATGCGCTTTATGCGATAAGGCAGACTCGTGACAATGCGGTAAATGTAGCATTTGAAGAAATTTCTTCAGCGCTTTGGCAAGAAACGCCATATGATACAAGTGGAAAATTATTAGAAAAGACGATACCGACGATAGCGCCGAAAGATGTTCAATGCAGATATTCAACCATTTTCAATCCTAAAAATATAGTAGTTGCAGTAAATGGAGATATTGCGGAGCAGGAAGTAATTAATTTAGTAGGAGATATTTTTTCAGAAAAAAATACGGAAGTAATAGAGTACGAAAAATATGCAAAATTATTTAATCCAATAGAGCAAACGGAAACGGTTGTAAAAAATCAAGGAAAAGAGGCATCGTGGGTTGTTATTGCTTGGAAAACGGATAGTCTTGTTAATCAAAAGGAGCGAGCGGTAGTACGAGTAATTAATGCAATTTTGGGTTCGGGAATGAGTTCAAGACTGTTTACGGAAGTCAGAGCGCAAAAGGGTTTGGCATATGCAGTTGCATCATCAATTCCGGCAGGGATAAATCAAGGGGCATTTATGGTGTATATTGGAACAGAGCCACAAAAAGTTGAAGAAGCAGAGCGAGCAATGCTTCAAGAGATTGAGAAGATAAAGAAAGAATTTGTTACGGAGGAAGAACTGGAGAATGCGAAGAATAAGGTCAAGGGAGGAGTAATTTTAGCGCAGGAATTAAATATAGAGAAGGCGGACACAATGGCAATATCTGAGTTAAGCGGAAACGGGTATGACTTTTATAATGGCAGATTTGAAGAATTAATAGACGAAGTGACATTGACAGACGTTATAACGGTAGCGAATAAATATTTCACGAGAGAATATATAGTAAGCAAAGTATTTCCCAAAAAATAATTTTCAAAATTAAAAAAATGTCGTATAATACACATAAGGGAAAAAGATGAAACAGTCAATTGTTAAAGACCAAGAAATAATTATTCTTTCATCGGAAGTTACGAACGCATCACGAGGAGTGGTTACGAGAGTTTTTGATGATGAGAGTTTTAATCTTGAACTGGAGAGGGCAGAAAAGTACGTTACGGGAGAGCAGGTAGATATGTTTTCAGTATCGGGAAGCGGAGTAATGTGTTTTTCAGCGGAGTTAAAATCGGTTGAAGACAGGACGTTGACGGTAATAAAGCCATATTGGAAAAAGGATATTCAACGCAGAGAGTATATAAGGGTTGATATTAAGAAGAATATACTTATTTATGATGAAGGAAAGACGATAAGAGCGACCGTTACGGATATTTCAGCAGGAGGAGCTGCACTTCTTACGGATACGGAGATGAAGAAAGAGAAGGATTATAAAATTGATATTTCGTTAGATAAACAAGAAGATTTAATATCTTGCAAATTCCGACCGATTAGAGTAAATTTAAGTGACGAAAAAAAATATATTGTATCGGGTAAATTCACGTTAATCAGGAATATAGATAGAGTAGCCATAATGCAATATTGTATGAAAAAATCATCTGAAAATCAGAATAAGCAGTAGGGAAAAGAAGATGACAAAACCGACGAATAAGAAGAACATAAAACCGATGAAGAAGGCACCTGCAGTGCAACATAAGAGGACATTTGCCGAATTTATAGGAACAGAGCTAGGGTATATAAAGCGAGGCGAGAAGCATTTAAATGCGGATTTTATGGGCGGTATTTTGCTCATGTTGATAACGATATTGCTTATTTTAGGTTTATCAATTTTCATGGCGGTCAAAGACATAGAAAACGGATTTGAAGAGAGAAGTCTTAATATGTTTAAGGCATTAGCGAACAATTTATATTCAAAGGTTGATGCAAGTTATGATGAGAACAATCCTGAAGTTATAAATCAACTGGTAGAGAATTATAAGAAAAATACAACTGTAGCATATTTTTTGGTATTAGATGAATACGGAAATATATTAGGCTCAACGTTTTCCCTTCCTAATCCGGAAGTAGATGTTTCAACGAATAAAGTGTCATCAAAATTTTTAAATCAAATAGGAATAAGTGACACAACGGATTTTGAAGGCAGGAAGAGTGCTCATACTGTAACGTATCTGGGTTTTTACAATGACAAAATGTTTTCGAATAAGCTTTCAGAGTTAGCGAAGAGTTTTTTGGGAATATTTTTGTTATGTTTGTTGTTAGGAATATGGTTAGCAGCAGGAATCGGAAGACGAGTAATGAAGCCTGTAAAGGGGTTAGTAAAGGCGACCGGAAAATTTGCGGAAGGCGATCTTACGGACAGACTGGAGAAGTGCAAATATGTAGAATTTAATGAATTAGTAGATTCATATAACGGAATGGCAGATTCAATTCAGAAGTTATATTCCACATTGGAGCATCAAGTTAGGGAGAGGACTCGCCAGTTGAATGATGCGATAAAGGAATTGCAGGATACCCAAGCCATGATGGTTCACTCGGAGAAGATGAAGTCTTTGGGAGAATTGGTTGCTGGTATTATGCATGAAATTAATAATCCGATTAACTTTATATACGGTAATATGAGTCACTTGAAGAATTATTCAGAAGATTTGTTTAGTCTTATAGATGATTTTGATAAGTTCAAGGATGATTTGACACCGGAGCATAAAGCAGAATATGAAAAAATGCTTAAGGATATAGATTATGAATTTTTGAAAGAGGACTTACCGGACTTGATAAAATCTTGTCATGAGGGAACGGAGCGGACGAAGAATATTATTTTAAACCTCAAAGATTTTTCCAGAATGGAAGAATCGGCGATTACGAATGTTGATTTGCCGAAGGAGATAGATTCAACGTTAAACATTTTAAACAACAAATTCAAGCATGGAATTACTGTTAAAAAGGATTATCATGAAGATGTTCCGAAGATAGAGGCTTATGGCGGACAGTTAAACCAAGTATTTATGAATATACTGGATAATGCGGCATTTGCGGTAGAAGGAAAAGATAATGCGGAAGTAGATATAACAATCAGAAGGGATAAGAAGTACGCATATATAGAGATACAGGACAATGGAAAAGGAATGGACGAAGAAACGAAGAATAAGATATTCAATCCTTTCTTTACGACGAAGCCTGTAGGACAGGGAACAGGATTAGGCTTATCAATCAGTTATAAAGTTATCAAGAATCATAACGGAACGATAAATGTAGACTCAGAAGTAGGAAAGGGAACGAAGTTTACGATAAAATTGCCATTATTATTTGAGGCAAGACAGCAGGAATCGGCAGAGAAGAATGATTTAGAGGTAATATAGTTATATGGAAATGTATAAACTTTTATTAGTTGATGATGAGCCGGATAATTTGGCATTATTATACAGGACATTGCGTGGCAAGTATGATATTACAAAGACGACATCTCCTGTAGAGGCATTAAAGATACTTGATGAAACGCACATAGACTTAGTTATATCCGATCATAAAATGCCGGAAATGGACGGAGTAGAGTTTTTGAAGAGGGTGTATGATAAGCACCCTGATACAATGCGATTGTTGGTAACGGCATATACAGATGCGACTATTTTGATAGATGCCATTAATTATGCAAAGATATATCGGTACATTAAGAAACCATATGAGCCGAATGAATTGTTATTGACAGTTTCAAACACGTTAGAATATTTGCAGTTAAAAATGGATAATGCTGCACTGATAAATGATTTAAAGGAACTTTTTGCAGGAACCATAAAGGCGATAATAGAGGCTATGGACGCAAAAGATTCATTCACGATGGGAAAGAGCAGAAGAGTAACTTTTTACACGATGAAGATGGTAAACAAGTTAGGATTAGACAAAGACACATCGAATAAGATAGAGCTTGCAGCGATGTTGCATGATATAGGAATGATAGGAGTTTCAGACGACATTATTTATAAAGTTGAGAAATTGAATGATAATGATTGGACGGAGATAAAGAATCACGTTCATCATGGGGTAAGGATACTGGAAGATATAAAGCAATTAAAAGACGTAGTGGAACTTATCAAATATCACCATGAATTTTATAATGGGAACGGATATCTTGCGGGTCTTTCAGGAGAGGCAATTCCGCTTGGTTCAAGAATTATAGCGGTAGCAGATGCATATGATGCAATGATATCGACAAGGGCATACAGACAGCCGAGAACGGAGGAACAGGCGATAGAAATACTTCATAATATGAGAGGAATTCAATTTGATCCTGACTTGATAGATGTTTTTGACAGTATTATTGATGAAGCCAGAGTTGAGTTAAAGCAGTATGAAGAGGCGCATTCAAAAGTTTTAGCTGAATAAGCGAAAGAAAAGAAATAAAAATCCGTAATTTTATATTACGGATTTTTTGTTAAGAATTTTTGGAGAGAGTATTATTTGTGATAGAATAATTTTGCAAAATATTTTAAAAGGGAATATAAATTATGAGAATGTCACGACTTTTTTTGGAAACATTGAGAGATTTTCCGGCAGATGCGGAATGCACGAGCCATAAATTTCTTGTAAGAGCAGGATATATAAGGAAGTTAACGAACGGAATATATAATTATTTGCCGTTGATGTGGAAGGTATTAAAAAAAGTTGAAAACATTACACGGGAAGAAATGGATAAAGCAGGGGCTCAAGAGATATTGATGCCATTTTTGCAACCGAAGGAACTCTGGGAAGAGTCAGGCAGATGGGGAGCATACGGAAAGGAACTCATGCGGCTGAAAGACAGACATGGCAAGGAGATGTGTTTAGGTCCCACGCATGAAGAGATAGTGACATTTGTAGCGAGGGAAGGAGTTCGTTCATATAAGCAATTGCCGCTTAATTTATATCAAATACAGTCCAAGTTCAGAGATGAAATCAGACCGAGATTTGGTCTTTTGAGGGGTCGTGAATTTATAATGAAAGATGCATATTCATTTGACAGAGATGTAGAAGGAATGCAAAAGTCATATAAGATAATGGCAGAAGCTTATACGAGAATTTTCGAGCGTTGCGGATTGGAAACGAAGCCTGTTCAGTCTGATTCAGGGGCGATAGGCGGAAACGTCAGCCATGAATATATGGTAATAACGCAAACGGATAGCGGAGAGGACAACGTATTTTATTGTGACGATTGCGATTATGCGGCAAATTCAAATCATGCAATTTCGATGTTGCCGAAAGCGGATACCGTAGGCAAATGGGAAACAGCCGAAAAAGTTGCGACGCCTAATGCAGGAACGATAAAGGAACTTGCTGAACTTCTTGGTGTTCCTGAGAGTGTAATTTGTAAATGTTTGGTTTATATAGCTGATAAAGAACCTGTGTTGGTTTTAATCAGAGGGGATAAGACCGTAGAAGAAACAAAACTTATGAACGCATTGGGAGCGAAGGAAGAGATAAGAACGGCATCTGATGCGGAAATAGCTGAACTAATGGATAAACACGGATTTGATGCACGTCCCGGATTTATTGGGCCGAAAGGTTTTGACGATGTCAGAATTATTGCGGATAATACGGTAAAAGACTTAAAGAATTTTGTTGTTGCCGTAAATGAAAATGATGTTCATTTAGTTGGTGCAAATTTTGGTGCAGAAGTTGAAATGCCGAAGGAATTTGCGGATTTAAGACTTGTTGAAGCAGGAGAATTTTGTCCGCAATGCGGCAAACCACTCAAGGTAACAAGGGGTATAGAAGTCGGTAATATTTTTCAATTGGGAACGAAATATTCAAAAGCGATGAATGCAACGTTTACTGACGAGGACGGAACGGAAAAGCCGTTTATAATGGGTTGTTACGGAATTGGAATTTCTAGAACTGCGGCAGCGGCGGTAGAAAGGCATCATGACGAATACGGAATTAAATGGCCGATAGCGATTGCACCTTATCATGTAACAGTTATTCCTGTAAATATTCAAGATGAAACGCAAATGAAAGTAGCGGAAGAAGTATATGAAAGACTTCAAGGGGAAGGAATAGAAGTATTGTTAGATGACCGTGATGACAGAGCAGGGGTCAAGTTCAAAGATGCAGACTTGATAGGTATTCCATTGAGGATTACTGCGGGTAAGACGGTACAGGAAGGGCTTGTAGAATTTAAAGTTCGAGAAACGGGCGAAGTGACGAAATTAACTCCGGAAGAAGCGGTAAAAACTGTTGTAGAAACGGTAAAAGCGGCATTGAATAAATAATGGAAGAAAAGATGAAATTAACGATAGCACATTTATATCCGAAGTTGCTGAATATATACGGCGACTTTGGAAATGTGTTGACGTTAAAACGCAGATGCGAGAGCAGAAATATTGATTGTGAAATTGTGTCGATTAATGTCGGAGATGAAATAGATATAGAAAACAATGATATTTATTTTATTGGCGGAGGGCAGGATAAACAACAGATAGAGGTTTCTCAAGAATTGCAAAAACGAAAAGCGGAGTTGATTCAGGCGGCAAAAAACGGACGTGTTTTTTTGGCAATTTGTGGCGGTTATCAACTTTTGGGGAAATATTATCAACCTCATGAGGGAGAAAAACTTTTAGGCATAGGTCTTTTAGATGCTTATACCGTAGCAGGAGATAAGAGATTTATAGGAAATGTAACGGCGGAAGTTGATTTTCTTGAGCCAAAGACGCTTGTAGGTTTTGAAAATCATGCAGGTTTAACATATCTTGAAGAGGGAACCGTTTCGATAGCTAAAGTAGTTGTTGGAAACGGCAACAATTCAAAAGACGGCGGAGAGGGCGGACGGAAGAATAATGTTTTCGGGACATATCTTCATGGGTCTGTTTTGCCGAAGAATCCTCATTTTGCGGATTATTTGATAAAGACGGCACTGCAAGTCAAGTACGGTAGGGATATTGAACTTAAAATGCTTGATGACACGATTGAGATGAATGCCCACAACGACTTAATTAATAAAAAATATTAATTTATTTTCCGTGAATTTTTTTGCGTAAATCTGCTAAGTCAGCGAGTTCATTTTCGTTTAAGAGGCATTGATTGCCGATAATTTTGGAGTAAACGTAGGTTTTTGCGTATGTTTCTGCGGTTTCGATTTTATGAAAGGCTTCTTGTAGAGTTGAGCCAGCGGCAACGATACCGTGATTAGCCATTAAGACGGTGTCGTAGTTAAGAAATTCTTTAACTGTGTAATTGACAAGTTTTTGAGAGGAGGGCATGGCATAGTCTGCAACGGGAATTTTGCCAAAGTAAAGAACATTTTCAGCAATAATCGGAGCGGAGAGTTCTTTACGGCAAGCAGCGAAAGCAGTAGCGAATGGAGAATGGCAATGGATTATAGCTTTCAAATCTGGACGGAGTTTGTAGATTGCAAGGTGCATTTTTTTTTCAGAGGAAGCCTTTTTTCTGTTTTCAAGTTCGTTCCCGTCCAAGTCGATTTCGACAACGTCATTATTTTTTAGGAAACCCAAAGCGGTTCCTGTTGCGGTAATAAAAACAGACTGACCGTCAAAAACGCTTATATTTCCGGACGTAGCGGAAGTCAAATCTTTATCGTAAAGTAATTTGCCAAACTTAATAACTTCTTTTTTCACCGAAAACTCCTTTTTTTATATTATAGCAAATATTTTGTTATTCACAAATACAGGTAATTAAATTCTTATTTGTTGTTTCCATTAGTTTGAAGGGTGTAATTTATTGCACCAAAATTTAAAAAAAGCTTTGTAGTATGTGGTAAAATTTAATTTACCGCATCAATTAAAGATGACAAGAATATAACAATGGATTACATAAGATTATAAAACCCCAATAGCATAATCTTGAATAATTTTTCGTGCCTTATAACGCATGAGCAACAGACTACTGCTTAATCTTTGACATATTCTAAAATATCACTTACGGAACAATCAAAATATTTACATAATGTATTAAGAGTGTTTAATTTTACGTTGATATTTTTACCGTTTCTCAATTTAGAAATGGTAGCAGTTCCCAAACCTGTTTTTTCCGCCAACATTTTTGATGTCATTTTATTTTGCCAAAGTAAGTC
Source organism: uncultured Muribaculaceae bacterium (assembly GCA_964550875.1). Taxonomy (GTDB): domain Bacteria; phylum Cyanobacteriota; class Vampirovibrionia; order Gastranaerophilales; family Gastranaerophilaceae; genus RUG841. The sequence continues at coordinate 57,189 of CAZKAS010000007.1, forward strand.
ATCTAATTTTATAATTATCATATTTTGTATTATAGTTTATAGTATCACTTGATTGACTCTTTATATCGCATGTGATACGATTAATATCGTATGAAGTATTTTTGTTTTATAATTCTATATCTTTTAATAAATATTTTTCCGCTATCTTCTCAAGCGCATACCCATTCCGAATCTGCATATCAGCACGCATGGTGTTCTGCAAACGGTGGAGTTGAAGAGGTCAAGAATGCTGATTTTACGAGGGTTGATTGTCTTACGAAAACACATGCTGTCGAGTTTGATTTTGCAAACAAATGGGCAGAAAGTATCGGACAGGCGCTTTATTATGGATTAATGACGGAAAAGCGCCCAAAAGTTGTTTTAGACGGAAAAGATAATTATCTGGAAGCCGGGCAAAGTATAGA